>JBAXND010000003.1 GCA_037133915.1 Bacteroidota bacterium | reverse complement strand
AAGTTATTAACAATCTGATGTTTATATTAACAATTGGTTTTTAGAAGTGCCCTTATTTATTTAAAAGAATTTTATTAATCAATTTTTCGTATTCGTCTTTGGGGTTTGCCCCGATCATCATTGTCGGTTGCCCACTCATCGGGCAAAACATTACCGAAGGAATAGATTCTATATTAAAAAACTGCGACAAATCCCTGTTATTATCTGTGTTCACTTTGTAAATAAAAATTTCGTCTTTATATTTTGCTGCGAGTTCAACCAGATATGGTGCAATGATTTTGCACGGGCCACACCAATCGGCATAAAAGTCAACAATACAAGGCTTGGTGCCCACATATGCGAGTTTGGGGTTTGATTTGTAATCATACACTTTTTTCAAAAAATCAGCATCATTAAGGTGTATGGGTGTTCCGGCAACATCAACTGCAGCCTCCTCTTTTGTCGGATTGTTCTGACCATTGTCATTTTTAGCATCCTTGCTCCCATCAGATGATGGCGATGAACAAGAAAATAATACCACTGTCAACATGGACAATACAAAAAATCTAATCTGTTTCATTTTGTAATTTTAAATTCACAGCGAAGATAAAAATAAATTAATCAAATCGCATTAATCTCACCAAATAATTTTACTTTTGTGATAATAATCATTAAAAATGGGCTCTCTTTTCCACGGTATTTCAGCCGCACAATTTGATAAACGCTTCAAAACAGACAGTGATTGTCTGAAGTTTCTTGCTCAACAAAAGTGGGAAAAAGAGTATTATTGTGTGAAGTGCGGAAATACAAATTACTGTAGTGGAAAAACTGAATTTTCAAGAAGGTGTACGCGATGCAAATATGAAGAATCAGCCACGGCTCATACACCGTTTCATCATTGCAAAATGCCGATTTTACAGGCATTCAGGATATTTTATACAGTTTGCTGCACTCCAGATATTTCCTCATGGGAATTATCGCGCACGTTTGAATTACGTCAAATGACCTGCTGGAAATTCAGAAAAAAAATCATAGATTGTCTTCAGCAAAAATGACCTATTTGCCTCTGACAGGAACAGCTTTTATTTTACCATGCTTCTTTTCATAAGCAGCAATAAAATCAGCAAATGCATCGCTGATTACATCTTTTATCAGAAGACGTTCCCAATAGCTTATCGCTTTTAGTTTTTCAAGCTGCTCTTCGTAAACAATAAATGTAGCACGGGTTTCATGCTCTTTTGTTCCAATTTTAGAAGTTTTTTCAACTGCAGGTTTAGGCTGAGGTGCCGCTGCAGCTTTTTCCTTCGCGATTTTTTTTACAGCAGGAGCTTCATTTTTAACCGGACCCGATAACAAACTGTCGAGTCCACCAGAAAAATTCTTTTTAGCCATGATACAATTTTTATAATGCTATTAGGGTCATTTTATAACTAATTTCTTTTCAGAATTTCTTTGCAAAGGTCGGCATAATCAAGCGCACCATAGCAATCCGGCTCATACCTGAAGATATCCAGGCCACAGGTTGGTGCTTCGGCAAGTGCGACATTATCGCGGATACGTGTTTTAAACACAGCGCCTTCAAAATGAGATTCAATGGTTTCAACAACATTTCTGTTAAGTACTTTTCTTCTGTCGAATTGTGTGATGAATACACCTCCGAGCTCCAGTTCTTTATTAAGCCGCTTTTTTATCTTTTCTATCACCTCCATTAATTTACTCAATCCTTGTAATGCCAGATACTGTGCCTGCAGCGGAATATAAACTTCGTCGGCAGCAGTCAGGCAATTTACGGTGAGCAATCCCAATGATGGCGGATTATCAATAATGACATAATCATATTTAGAACTAACCGGTTCAATGAGTTCGCGCAGAATGTATTCTCTGCCTGTTTCCGCACTCAATTCAATTTCTGCACCGGATAAGTCGATAGTAGAAGGAATGAGGTCAAGATTCTTGATTATATTCAACGGTTTCAATTCATACTGACCACGAATGGCGCCATAAACAGTAAACTCAGGGTCTTTAACGCCCAAACTTTGCGTAAGATTAGCCTGTGGATCCATATCAATCAGCAGCACCTTTTTCCCTTTACGGCTGAGACCCGCCCCTATGTTAATTGCAGAAGTAGTTTTTCCGACACCTCCTTTATGATTTGCTATTGCAATTACTTTTGCCATGATTCAATGTAATATTTATAGGTTTTGAATGTGCAAAAATACAAAATTTTTCCAATTTTATTACTCGAAAAACAATTATTATTTTGATTATTATTATTACTATGTTTATCAAGTAAACAGTTTATAACAGGGATTAGTTGTCAGGGATTGGGTATTGGGGAACAGGGAACAAGTAATATGTATCAGAAAGCAGGAAAATAACATCGAATTTTCATGCAGTTGTTTTAAAAATTGAGGGTGTTTTTCGTAATTCCTAATTCCTGAATCACTATTTCCCCAAATTAAACGATTGGTTTGAGAGCACGGAAGGCTTTGTATAAATTATCACTCATGAGTGAAGCCGTAATAAACTCCTGACCGAAGCGCGCAGCGGCAATATCGCCCGACAGTCCATGAAGATAAACGCCCAGCAGGCAGGCCTCTTTTGAATTATATCCTCGCGCCATCAACCCAAGCAAAATACCCGTGAGCACATCACCGCTTCCCGCTGTAGCCATTCCGGGGTTTCCTGTTGAATTAAAATAGCAGCTTCCGTCGGGGCAACTGATGCTGGTGTAGGCCCCTTTGAGGATTACGTAAACCCCATGTTTTTTGGAAAACTCAACCTGAGCCTTCCTACGGCCATTTCCATTGAAATCAGTACCTGTAAGTCTCCCGAACTCTTTAGGGTGAGGTGTAAATATACTGTTTGCAGGAACAAACGGTATCCATGTTTTGTTTTCGCCAAGAATATTTATCGCATCCGCATCGAAAATAAGAGGCACACCGGAATTCTGGATAAGCCGTTTAAGCGCGCTCTGGGTTTCAGGAGCACTACCGAGCCCCGGACCAACAGCAATTGCATTGTAGTCACCGATATCGTTCAAGCCGGTAAAGAACATTTCGTGCTCGTCAACACTCACCATTATTTCCGGCTGCGATGTTTGTATTATGTTATAACCAGCCCGAGGCAGATGCGCGGTAACAAGCCCGGCGCCGGCTTTAAGAACCGACGAAGCAGCGAGAACTGCCGCGCCCATTTTTCCATAGCTGCCGGCAATTAAAAGGGCATGACCGAAATTTCCTTTATGTGAAAACTGTTGGCGGGTTTTGACCATCGAAAAGCAATCAGCTTTTTCAAGAAAATAATTCTGCACCGGTACATTCTGCACAAATTCCCTGTGAAGACCAATAGGAATAACATGCCACTCCCCTGTATAACGGAAATTCTCAGCGAACATAAATGCGAGTTTCGGGCAGTGAAAAGTAAGCGTGACGGCAGCTTCGATAATAGCGCCATCATTTTGCGTATTATCATCGCCAAAAAGACCCGAGGGAATATCAATTGAAATAATGTTGTTACCCGACTTGTTCATGTGATTCACCAAGGATGCGGCAAAGCCAGAAAGCGGCTTATTGAGCCCCGAGCCAAATAACGCATCAATTACGATTGAACCTTTCGGAATAACCGGCATCACATCATTTTGAGAAATCTCGTTTATTGAGATATTTCTGATTTTTTTAAGCGCATCGAGATTTACAGAAAAATCGATTGAAGATTTATCAGTGAAGTGCGCAATGATGATTTTCACAGAAATATTTTTAGCAGCAAGCATCCGGGCAATAACAAGCCCGTCGCCACCATTATTGCCGGTTCCGCAAAAAATTATAAACGACCCGGAACGACCAAATCGCTGCATCAACCAATTAAAAGCCGCCCCTGCCGCACGTTCCATTAAATCAATAGAGGAAACCGGCTCGTTAATTATAGTAAAGGCGTCAGCTTCGCGTATTTGTTCAACAGCGAGAATTTTCATTTGCAAAATAATTAGGAATCCTTAAAAATTAAAATGGTGGTATGAATGCGTTGCAAGGCCAATGATAAAAATGAAATAGACTACCCAGTAGACCATGGCAACCAAACCTACAATAATACCAACTGTAGAACAAATACGTCCGGCATTGGCCATTTTGAATGACGTTAAGCTGTATTTACCGGGGTTTGCATCCCATTCGGCTTTTGCCTTTTTCCAAAGATTCAGTCCAACAATGGCCATAATCCATCCCATATAGCAAAATACCACCAGCGATACAATTCCGATAATCATTGCCGGCAATGCATACGGCAACATTTCAGGTTTTGCAGACTGTTGCTGCATGTTTTCATTTGAAGTTATCTGGGTTTCCATAAAATAAATTTTTGAAATACAACAATAGAATATTTTTCAATTAACCGCTCCAATAATATTAATGAAAGACCAGCCTGGTAAGATAACTGCCTATCATAAGAGCACCTGTAAAAATAGCAATTATTATCAAGATAATGTCTCCTTTTTTGAATTTAAAAATAACATATATCAACCCATAAATGCACAATACGATTAATGGAAGCAATGCGGGATAAGCGCGAAAGCTCTGCGACAGATTTCCTTTTAATAGTTCAATAAACGATGTTTGTAATCCACAACCCGGGCATTCAATGCCCAAATATTTTTTATACAAACAGGGACGCTGGTGATGTTCGAGCCAGTTAATCAATTGAGAAATGAAAGACATATGGCAGAAGATAAAAAAGAAGTCAGGAGTCAGAAGTTTATCAAATAAGTATGGTTATGAAAATCAAGTAAGTTTAAGATTTCCCAATATTTCCACATTCTTCAAATCCCTATTGTTCCTGTCCGTCGAAAATATCAAGTTTTTCGTAGATCGAATTCTGGCTTTTATATTCGGGTATAATTGCTTTCATTTTTTTGACTATCTCAAAATTTTCATGTTGTTTCAATGAGTCTTCCAGAACGTCTAATTCTTGAGAAATCGTATCAAGGTCATATTCTTTAACCTGAGCAATCATAATTTGCGGATGGTGTGTTGGCAATGTATTTTCCTGATCGTTGAGCAGTTCCTCGTATAATTTTTCGCCCGGACGTAAACCAGTATAAATAATCTGTATGTCTTTGCCGAGAGTAAGTCGCGAAAGTTTTATCATCTTTTTTGCAAGGTCAATAATTTTGACCGATTTGCCCATATCAAAAATAAAAATTTCACCTCCTTTGCCAAGGGAACCGGCCTGCAGTACCAAACGGCAGGCTTCCGGAATGGTCATAAAATAACGGGTTACTTCGGCATGGGTTATAGTAACCGGACCCCCTTTCTCAATTTGCTCACGAAACAGTGGAATCACGGATCCATTAGAGCCAAGGACATTTCCGAAGCGTGTAGTAATAAACCGGGTTCCGTTCAGCTTATTCAGTGACTGCGTATAGATTTCTGCAATTCGTTTGGATGCACCCATCACACTGGTTGGGTTCACGGCCTTATCTGTTGAAACCATTACAAATTTTTCGGTGTGATATTTCACAGCCAGATCGGCAATTACACGCGTTCCAAATACGTTGGTCACCACGGCTTCCACCGGATTGCTTTCCATCATGGGTACATGCTTATATGCCGCAGCATGATAAACAATATCAGGACGGAATACATCAAAAATTTTATCCATCCGTACTTTATGGGTGATATCACAAATAATTATTTCAAAATTGGCGCTTTTTAATATCTCTGTAAGTTCAAGCTCCAGATGATATAACGGTGATTCAGCCTGATCAATAAGAATAAGCTTTTCCGGATGAAAACGCACAAGCTGCCTCACCAGCTCACTGCCAATCGAGCCGGCAGCACCCGTAACCAGAACTTTTTTTCCGAGTAATTCACGTCCGATGAGTGCTTCGTCAAGTTTTATTTCGTCGCGTTCAAGCAGATCTTCAATTTTAACTTTTTTAATCTGTTTAAAACTCAGTTCGCCATTAATCCAGCGGCTAACGGGTGGCACGTTCAGAACTTTTGTATTGTGACCGAGGCAAATCTCAATGATTTCTTGTTTCTTGCCCGGCTTGAGGTTCTGGATAGAAATAATTAAATGCTCGACGGCATTTGTTGCAAGAAATTTATCGAGTTCTGTTGTACTGTATATTTCAACATCCTCAATTTTTTTGCCTGTTTTACGCGGATTATCGTCAAAGAAGGCCAGCACTTTGTATTTTGTTCCCGCATCGCGATCAAGTGCGCGTTTTGCAAAAGCGCCGGCTTCACCTGCACCGTAAATTATAACGTTGGTGCGGGTTTTAGAAGAAGTATTCAGCTCGAGATACATAATTTTTACTACAATCCTGAATGCTGTTAACAGCAGAATTGTTGTAATGAAGTCGATGATAACAATTGAATACGGGATGAAGTTGATACTTATAACAAAATGAAATAAAATAACATCCGTAAGAACAAAAAGCGCACTTCCGGCAGCAACAACGATTCCAATGCGGACGGCATCCCTGGTGCTGGTATAACGAATAATACCGGCATAGGTTTTAGCAATGATATAGCTAAGCCCTCTTACCACGACTACAAATATTAAAACATACGGCAGTGCGTGGCTGTCTTTGGGCGGAATATCAAAGTTAAACCGTAATAAATAGGCTAAAATAATCGATAATGCTGTTATTACAAGGTCAATCGTAAAGATTGCCCAACGAGGAATATTAAATTTGGCAAAAGGCCGTGGCATAAGCATTTATTTTACCACCAAAGGTATGAATATTTTCAGGCATTGGAGAAACAGAAATTATTTGAGATTTTTGTACAATTCCAAGGATGATCCGAACTGCTTAAAACTTAATCCCATTTTCAGGAAAAGATAAGCGGAATTTCATACTTTTGCCGAACAAGAATTACAATTATTAAATACGAAAATAATGAAAGATACTGCTTTTAGAAGTGTACATGAAGCCATGGGCGCTAAAATGGTTCCGTTTGCCGGGTTTTACATGCCCGTGCTGTTTGAAGGTGTAAATGCCGAACACGAAACAGTGCGCAAAGCGCTGGGTGTATTTGACGTATCGCATATGGGTGAATTTTGGGTGAAAGGCCCGAAAGCACTTGATTTTGTACAGTGGGTAACATCCAATGATGCATCAAAGCTGGTAGATGGTAAAGTTCAGTATTCATGTTTCCCGAATGGTAAAGGCGGCATTGTTGACGACCTGTTGGTATATCGCATTAACGCCGAAACCTATCTTTTAGTTGTAAATGCCGCAAACATTGACAAAGACTGGGCATGGGTCAGCAGCCAGAATAAAATGGGCGCCGATCTTTATAACGCATCGGGCGAGATTTCGCAGCTTGCTATACAGGGTCCGCTCGCATTAAAGGCCATGCAAAAACTCACCGATACGACTGTGACGGATATGGAGTATTACACCTTCAAAAAACTCACGTTTGCCGGCGTCAAGGATGTTATTTTCTCGACAACGGGCTATACAGGCGCAGGGGGATGCGAGATATATTTTGCCCATGCCGACGCGCTCAAAATTATGGATGCTGTGATGGAAGCCGGTAAAGAATTCGGCATTAAACCTATTGGGCTTGGGGCACGCGATACACTAAGGCTTGAAATGGGTTACTGCTTGTATGGAAACGATATCAACGATACGACGTCTCCTATTGAAGCAGGTCTTGGTTGGATTACTAAATTTACGGATGAAAAAGACTTCATTGATAAAGCTTTATTGCTGAAACAGAAGAACGAAGGCGTTTCAAAGCGTCTGGTGGGATTTACCATGATAGATAAAGGCATTCCCCGACAGCATTATGAAATTACGGATGCCACCGGCAGCATTATTGGTGAAGTAACTTCCGGAACCATGTCGCCTATGTTGAAAGAAGGCATTGGTATGGGATATGTTCCTGCAGCGTTGGCGAAACCCGATTCTGAAATCTATGTCAAAATCAGGGAAAAACTTCTTAAGGCAAAGGTTGTGAAATTCCCTTTTTATAAAAGCTAAACGAGAAGCATTCCAAAATTGAGAATCAAATTCTGTGAATGGGAACATTTATTAACAGTGACAATGATTTATTTTATTATATTTCAATCAATTAACAAAATGGCGTAGGATTTGATTTCAAATGATTGCTTTATTATTTTGTTTTTATCATAATATATTTTTACCTCCCTGCTCTCGCAACAGGGAGGTTTTTTTATGACTTTCGAAAACTGTATTAATTTTTTTTAGGGCTTGATAGTCCTTTCTTTATATTTTTGCGTGAAATATACTAAACTTATAAATTCACATTGATATGAAAATAGCTATAGTTGGAACTGGTTATGTAGGACTTGTCACCGGAACGTGCTTCGCCGAAGTTGGAATTAATACCGTTTGTGTTGACATTGATAAAAATAAAATTGACAACCTTAATAAAGGTATCTTGCCAATTTTCGAACCGGGTTTGGATGCGATGATAGAACGGACCGTAAAAAAAGGTCATCTCCAGTTCACTACCGACCTTAAATCAGTGCTTTCAGGATGCGATGTGATTTTCATAGCAGTTGGTACTCCTCCTGATGAAGACGGAAGTGCCGACCTCAAACACGTAATCTCGGTAGCAAAAGAAGTAGGTCGCTACATGGAAAAACATATATTGGTTGTAACAAAAAGTACAGTACCTGTTGGCACCGCCAAAAAGGTTCGCAGCGCAGTACAGGAAGAACTTGACGCACGTGGACTCAAACTGGAATTTGACGTTGCTTCCAACCCCGAATTTCTGAAAGAAGGTGCTGCTATTGATGACTTCATGAAACCCGACCGCATTGTTGTGGGTGTTGAATCAAAAAAAGCAGAAGAAATCATGGCCGCCTTGTACAAACCTTTTACCCTGAACGGTCATCCTATCATTTTCATGGATGTTCCTTCGGCAGAGATGACAAAATATGCAGCCAACTCCATGCTTGCTACCAAGATTAGCTTCATGAATGATATTGCCAATCTTTGTGAGATTATCGGTGCGAATATCAACCTCGTCCGTAAAGGTATAGGCAGCGATACACGCATTGGGAATAAATTTATTTATCCGGGTGCCGGTTATGGTGGGTCATGCTTTCCAAAAGATGTTAAGGCTCTTATTAAAACAGCAGAAGAAAACGGTTATAAACTACGCGTACTGCAATCGGTAGAAGATGTTAATGACGACCAAAAAATGGTCTTGTATCACAAAGTTGCCCGTCATTTCAACAACGAGCTTAAAGGGAAGAAGATTGCGATGTGGGGACTTTCCTTCAAACCTCAAACCGACGATATGCGCGAAGCTCCGTCGCTGGTACTTATTGATAAATTTTTGAAAGCCGGAGCCACCGTTTCTGCTTACGACCCTGCGTCAATGGAAGAAACTCACCGTCGTATTGGTGATTCAATTGCATACATGGAAGAGCCCTATGCATGTCTGAAAGATGCGGACTGTCTGGTACTTGTTACCGAATGGCAGGAGTTCCGTTTCCCGGATCTTGAAAAAATGAAAGGCCTGATGAAACAGCATGTTGTTATTGATGGTCGTAACATTTATGATATGGCAGAGATGCAGAAGAATGGCTTTTCATATTATTGCATCGGTATTGACACCAACAGAAAATGAAGAAAAAAATACTGGTTACCGGCGGCGCCGGATTCTTAGGCTCACACCTGTGTGAACGCCTGCTGAATGACGGCAACGAAGTAATCTGCCTCGATAATTATTTTACCGGTTCAAAAAAGAATGTTGTTCACCTGTTGGACAACCCCTATTTTGAGATGATACGGCATGATGTTACTACGCCGTTTTTTATTGAAGTGGATGAGATTTATAATCTTGCCTGTCCTGCTTCGCCGATACATTACCAGTACAACCCCATTAAAACCATCAAAACCTCTGTGATGGGTGCTATCAATATGCTCGGACTTGCCAAGCGTATCAAAGCAAAAATTCTGCAGTCGTCAACCAGCGAGGTATATGGCGACCCCAATGTTCATCCGCAGCCCGAAAGCTACTGGGGAAATGTGAATCCGATTGGCATCAGGGCCTGTTATGATGAAGGCAAGCGTTGCGCCGAAGCATTATTCGTGAATTATCACAGGCAAAATAATGTGAGGATAAAAATCATGCGCATCTTTAATACTTACGGTCCGCGCATGCATCCGGCCGATGGTCGCGTTGTTTCTAACTTTATTATTCAGGCATTGAAAGGCGAAGACATTACAGTTTATGGTGATGGCGGACAAACCCGTTCATTCTGTTATGCCGATGACCTTATTGAAGGAATGATACGGCTGATGAACACAGCAGACGACATCACAGGACCTGTGAACATAGGGAATCCGGGAGAATTCACCATTCTTGAACTTGCCCAGAAAGTAATTGCTATAACCGGTTCAAAATCTAAAATTATCTATCAACCGCTGCCTCAGGATGACCCCATGCAGCGTCAGCCCGACATCACCAAAGCGAAGGAGCTTCTGAACTGGGAGCCGAAAATTGCGCTTGATGAAGGTTTGGTCAGGACTATAGATTATTTCAGAAGCATTATTTAATTATGAATATTCTTGTAACAGGCTCAAACGGGCAGTTGGGAAGCGATATGCGCGATATTTCCGGAACGTACACCAACGATACTTTTCATTTTACCGATGTTGCAGAGCTTGATATTACCAATCGTGCAGCGATTCATAAATTTATGACATTGCACAATATACAGTGCATTATCAACAGCGCTGCCTATACCGCCGTTGACAAGGCTGAATCGGAACCGGAAGCGGCTTATCAAATTAACAAAACTGCGGTTCAATATCTCGCTGAAGCGGCGTTAACACACAATGCTCTTATGGTTCAGGTTTCAACCGACTATGTGTTTGACGGAAATAGCAACAGACCATACACAGAACGTGATGAAGTCAATCCACAATCTGTTTATGGTGCCAGTAAGCTTGCCGGGGAGCAGGTAATGATAGCTTCAGGTGTGAACGGAATTATAGTACGCACATCATGGCTGTATTCATCTTACGGAAATAATTTTGTAAAAACGATGATGCGCCTTGCAGGCGAAAAAGGTTCACTTCGTGTTATAGCCGACCAGTCGGGGACTCCTACCTATTCGCGCGATCTTGCCAAAGCTATTCTCGATATTATTCCTCAAATTAAAGATACTGACAGGGCAGAGATATTTCATTATTCAAATGCCGGTGAAACCAACTGGTATGAATTTGCTGTGGCGATTACCTCAATGGCAGGGATTCCATGCACGGTAAATCCCATTACAACGTCCGATTATCCTACTGCCGCGAAACGTCCGCAAAACAGCATTCTCAGTAAACAGAAGATAAGCGAACGTTTTGGTATCAGCCTACCACAATGGAAAGATAGTTTAAGTGATTGTATCCAGAAGCTGCTAACACCGCAGTTCTAGGGCTACTTCTTATTATTGAACTTAAAGTTCTCCTTATCATAATCAATCTCAATCGCGGAATCTTTAACGACTTCTCCGGCAATAATCCGGCGTGACAATTCGTTCAGCAGTTCATGCTGTATTACCCTTTTGACTGGGCGTGCGCCATATTGCGGATCATAACCAAGCTCAGCTACCTTATCAATTGCTTTATCTGTCGCGGTAAGCTTGATGCCATTATCGGCAAGCGTTTGTTGAACGCGTGCAAACTGCAGCACTACCACTTTTCTGATTTCCTGTTTCGTAAGCGGATTAAAAACGATTACCTCATCAATACGATTAAGAAATTCAGGACTGATAGCCTGTTTCAGAACGTCAAGCACTTTAACCTTCACATTTTTTATGATATCGTCACGGTTCGTATCGGTAAGCAGGGCAAAGCTGTCCTGTATCTGCGCCGAGCCAAGATTGGAAGTCATAATAATAATTGTATTTCTGAAATCGGCAGTACGGCCCTTGTTATCAGTCAAACGACCTTCGTCCAATACCTGCAGCAATGTATTGAATACATCGGGGTGCGCTTTCTCAATTTCATCAAGCAGCACAACAGAATAGGGATGACGGCGCACAGCTTCTGTAAGCTGGCCGCTTTCATCGTAACCGACATATCCCGGAGGCGCTCCAATCAGGCGCGAAACTGTATGTGATTCCTGATATTCCGACATATCAATGCGCACCATGGCATTTTCATCACTGAACAAAAATTCAGCTAACGCTCTTGCCAGCTCTGTTTTTCCGACACCCGTTGTGCCCAAAAATATGAAAGAGCCAACAGGCTTTTTTGAATCCGACAATCCTGCCCTGCTTCTGCGAATGGCTTCGGAAATGGCGCGAATAGCATCTTCCTGCCCTATCACGCGTTTATGAAGTTCGTCTTCCAGATGAAGTAATTTTTCTTTTTCGCCCTGCAGCATTTTGCTGACAGGAACACCTGTCCATTTGGATACCACAACAGCGATCATTTCAGAGTCCACTTCTTCGTTCACCATAGCGGCATCGCCCTGAGCACTGATGAGTTTCTTCTTCATCTTTTCAAGATCACTTTCAGCCTGCTTTATCTTACCATAGCGAAGTTCAGCAACACGACCGTAATCACCGTCGCGTTCGGCACGTTCGGCTTCAAAACGGTATTCCTCAATTTCTTTTTTCCGTTTTTGAATAGCGTCAACGACATCTTTTTCAGCCTGCCATTTAGCCTTCATTTTATTGCGGTTGTCGGTAAGTTCTGCGATTTCTTTACCCAGGCTATCGAGTTTGTGTGTGTCGTTTTCCCGCTTAATGGCTTCGCGCTCTATTTCGAGTTGTCTGATTTTGCGTTCAATTTCATCCAGTTCTTCGGGCACAGAATTTATCTCCAGCCTGAGTCGTGCTGCGGCTTCGTCGATAAGGTCAATGGCTTTATCGGGAAGGAAACGATCCGTAATATAACGCTGTGAAAGCTGAACAGCTGAGATAATGGCTTCATCTTTAATTCTGACCTGATGATAGGACTCGTAGCGTTCTTTAAGCCCGCGTAAAATGCTTATCGTTTCCATTTCGGAAGGCTCATCAATAACTACAATTTGAAAGCGGCGTTCAAGTGCCTTATCTTTTTCGAAGTACTTTTGATATTCTTTCATCGTGGTAGCGCCAACAGCTCTCAGTTCGCCGCGGGCAAGTGCAGGTTTCAGAATATTGGCAGCATCCATGGCACCTTCGCCGCCGCCGGCACCAACGAGTGTATGAATTTCATCAATAAATAATATAATTTCGCCTTCGGCGGCAATCACTTCTTTCACTACACTTTTCAGACGTTCTTCAAACTCGCCTTTGTATTTGGCGCCTGCGATAAGAGCGCCCATATCCAACGAAAATATTTGTTTTGAACGAAGATTTTCCGGAATATCGCCACGAATAATGCGGTGCGCCAATCCTTCAACAATAGCAGTTTTACCAACGCCGGGTTCACCAATAAGAATCGGATTATTTTTTGTACGCCGCGACAATATCTGCAACACGCGCCGTATCTCATCGTCGCGGCCAATTACCGGGTCCAGCTTACCGTTTCGGGCTTCTTCGTTCAGATTGCGTGCATATTTGTTCAGTACATTGTATGTTTCTTCGGCCGTCTGACTCTTCACATTTGAGCCTTTGCGGAGCTCTTTAATAGCAGTTTTCAGGTCTTTTTCATTGACGCCATTATCCTTCAGAAGTTGTGAAACGGTATCGCCAGCGTCTAAAATTCCCAGCAATAAATGTTCAACAGAAACAAATTCATCTTTCATCTCGTGAGCCATATCATTAGCCAGCGTAAGCGATCGATTCGCCTTTGGAGAAAGATACTGCTCCCCGCCCACCACACGAGGAAACCCACTGATAATAGTATCAAGCGCTTTTTCCATCATGCTAATATTTACATTCAGCTTGTTGAGAAGATAGGGCGTGACATTTTCGTCAACCATAAGAATCCCTTTAAGTAAATGGGCATTCTCCACAACCTGATGCTGAAAACCGACAGCGATTTCTGTTGCCTTTTGAACGGCTTCCTGCGATTTCAATGTAAAATTTGCGAAGTTCATGATTCACTAATTTTGTTTTTGTAAAAACTGTTTATGTCCTTATCCGTAAAGATATACAAAATAGGACGCCGGCAGAAATCAAATATGCTGCCAATACGAGTTGGGCCTGGTTCAATGCCAAAAAAGCAGTATTTGAACCGAACAATGACAATTTGACTATTGCGGCGAGATGGTTAGGAATGACCTTTGTGGGCTCGTAAAGACTGTTCAGCTCTTTCAATGGTTGCACCCGGGTCTTCATTCAACGCATAAACTGAAATCCCAAAGCTAAAGGAAACAGAAAATCCGGGCAGTCCGTTCAAACAACTAAAATCAGAAGATGCGCAGATTGCGAGCATTTGTTTTAAATGCTGTTCAGCGACCGATTTTGCAGTATTTGGGAAAGCAATTATAAACTCATCGCCAATTTTAAACCTTGCAACCAAGCTCTCCGGCGGAAGTGTAGTGGTAAGCAAATTACAAAACTCTTTCAGCACGCAATCGCCGAGTTGGTAGCTTTCATGATTGAAACGTCGAAAATTATCAATATCGACAATGGCAATGGCAAGTTCAGTGTTATCGCGGTTGGCTTTATTTATCATCGTTTTGACGTGCAGTGAAAAACCGCGAAAACTTTTTATTCCGGTAAGGTCATCCGCGTAAGCATATTTGCGCAAACGAGCAACCCTGATGAGCAGGAGAATTTCCAACAGCACAAGAATGGTAATGGAAATACTGCAGACCAGGGTTGTCATCATGGTGCGAAAATATTCATTTCAGGAATTACTTTTTATCCCGTTTTCTGAGTGGATACTCCTTTTTCTGGAGATAGTCATACCTAAGGTTGCGACCGGGCTGATAACAGAGCGCCATAATAGAATCCTGAGCTTCTTTTATAGAACTGTATTCAGCGAAATCGAGTGTGCGTATGATGGCTTCAAAAACGCGGATTGCGCCGGAATGATCAGCAAGCAAGATGCGTTTTCCAAGATTTTTATTCAGCAAATCTATAAAGGTATAAGCAATGCGCCAGTCAGCTTCAATAAGTGTTTCGCCTTGCGGGAAATGATAGAAGCGGTTTTTGAACATTTTAGAAATTTTCGCTTTCAGTTCAGGTGTAGGCTCTTTTCCACCACCGTAAATTTTAACCGCTTCGTCAATAATCTCGCTTTTAAGGCGGAAGGTAAGGGCGCCATATTTCTGGGAATTAAGTCCATACAGCGCATTGAAAGACATATTTGAATAGCCGGCTTCCTGCAGAAAATAGCGTGCAGTCTGCTCAGTGTTTTCCGATTCGCTTCCATAAACAATAACGGGAGCTTCTTTTGACCATGACCAGAATGGATAACCTGATTTATCGAGTATATCAACGGCAACCTGAAAATCTTTACCGAGTTCTTTGGCTGTAGCAACGCCTTCTTCTTTCAAGAAGTTGCTGAGCGCACCCGGCAAACGGCGGTTGCTGTCCCAGGTATCCCAGTAGCCTGAACCAACAAATTCGGGATTATCGCCCCCTGATTCATGAATGGATTTCCCGTGGCGTATCATGATAAGGTGTGTCTGATTCAGGGGCACATAAGCCTGCGGGAACATCACCACGGCTTTTCCGTTGGGAAGCCACACAATACCTTCACGCATCATCAGTCCGCTTCCGTCGGAAAGCATGCGGCCGGCAGTTCTTCTTTCGCCATCAGGCGTAGTTGCCATATCGTCGGCAAGTACTATTTTGGTACGATAACGTGTACGAGTGGAGCCAACGTTGGGAATATTCTGCGGTGACAGCATGTCGTTGAATTTGCTCAGACTGAATTTTTGCAGCAGCAATCTGCGAAAGCTGTCATTTTTTATAAGTCCGTTCCACGCCAGATAAAACAAATGCGGGTCGCTGCCGGGAATGCGGTAACGAACAAATTCGTATTTACTTTTAATGTAGTTCTGGGGGGTGAGGTCGGTTTCCAGAGTGCTCAGGTAAAAATAAATATCCTTACTGATTACTTTAAGGTCGTTGACAAAATCTTTGGTGACGTCATCATTTGAAAGCACCATTTTATCACCATAAACCATTTTCAGGAAGGCAATATCAAGCTTCACGCTTTGCTCTGTATGGCAATTGTGAAACTCAGCATGCTCACGTTGAATAATATTTTCGGATACATGAATATCAGCGAATTTGCTCAGTGTACCGGCATCCGACTTCTTTGATTTGTTCCCTGTTGGTGTTGGAGGAACTTCATTTTCAATTTTAATTAAACCATCTTTTTTCATAAAACAAAATATCTTAGTTGCTTAAAAAATACAATTTCGACTCAGCGTTATTAATAACCTGCCTGCTAAATTTTGAGCAGAAAAAACATTCCCCTCAAGTTAAGGAAAAACGGGTGCAAAATTACTCATCCTTCCGATAAGAAACTACTTTTTACACAATATATTTTATGTAAACTGCTTTTTATCCCGAATTTTATTCATTTTCGTCCTTGCCGGTGAAAATCAGTTCATAAAATGGGCAAATAACCAACATTACTCCGCTGGTATTGCTTCCTCAAATTAACGGAAAGTTCTATCTTTGAGAAGAATAAAAAAACAGCAATGAAAAAATCAGGACTTGCTTTTTGTATTTTTACAATTGCCCTGCTTATTTCTTCGCCACTTATCGGGCAAACGTGGGAAAAATTGAATGCCAAACTTATAGAGGCATACAACAATAATGATATTGCTGCCGCCGCGGAATACGGCGAAAAAGCGCTTTCAGCTGCCGAAAATGAATTCGGTAAAGACCATCTGAAATACAGCACCGCATGCTACAATCTTGCATTCGTGCTGCACAACAGCAAAGATCCGTCAAAAGCATTACCCTATTATGAAACGGCCTATAAAATCCGTAAAGCTCAGCTTGAACACCAGACTCAGGAATACATCAACACAGCTTACAATTACGCAATTCTTTTGTATGACCTCACTAAATACGAGGAAGCTGAACCGCTGTACCTTGAGCTTGCGCAGATAAAAAGCGGCAAATTCGGTACCGGCAGCGGCGAACACTGTCAATCGCTTGAAGATTTAGCTACACTTTATCTTGAATGGGGCAAATATGACCTTGCAATAAAGTACTACACCCGGGATCTGGAGTTCCTAAAAACGACCACAGATTCCACCGACAAGAAATTCCTATCCGGCTTGAATTACCTTGCCTATACGTTTTCGCGTGCATCGCAATACAATGATGCCATTGCAGCATATAAAGATCTGTCGAGGCTCAGGCTGAAAATTTCCGGTGACACCAGCGCGGATTACTGCACGGCCATCAACAATCTGGCATTTATGTACAAATACACGGGCGACTTTGAGCATGCTGAACCTTTGTTTATTAAGGCTGCCGAAATTCAGAAGAAAATGATTGGCGAAGTAAGCCTCAAATATGCTTTTGCACTGAACAATCTGGCAAGCCTTTACCTCGATGCACAGCACTATTCAAAAGCGCTTCCGCTGCTTCAGCAGGTATTGGAAATCCGTAAAACCATTCTGGGTGAAGAAAGTCAGGATTACACAGAGTCGTTGAATAATCTCGCCTATTTGTATTCCGAGACCAGTGAATTGCAAAAGGCCATTGAACTGTACTCAAAGACGGCCGAGTTGCGAAAAAGCATGTATGGTGAGCTGAACTTGCAGTATGCACAGGCACTTCAGGAACTTGCCTCTGCTTATACCGACATGGATATGTACACCAAATCGGAGCCATTGCTGCTAAAGTGCATTGAAATACGTGAAAAACTTACAGGAAAAGAATCGGCCGTTTATTCTACAGCTATCAACAATCTGGGTGTAGTTTACATTTCAACCGAAAACTTCGATAAGGCCGAAACACTCCTAAAGGAAAGCCTTGCGATAGACATAAAATTATTTGGAGAAAACAGCAAAAGCACCGCCGATGCGCTGAATAATCTGGGGAAAGCATATAAAGGCATGAATAAATTTGCCGAAGCCAGAGATGCTCTTGAACGTGCCGCAGGCATCTACAAAACGATACTTGGCGTTGAAAGTGACCGATACGCACTTGCGCTCAGCAACATCGCCGGGTTGTTTGCCGAAACCGGATTATACGAGCAGTCGGAGCAGAAATATCAGGAAGCTGAAACCATCATCCTGAAAAATCAGGGGGAGAAAAATATTTATTACATCGCTTTGCTGAAAGGTGAGGCAGACCTTTTCGGGACAACCGGACTGTATGCCCGTGCCGAAAAATTACTGATAAAAGTAAAAGACCTTACAGCCGGCATTTATGGACAAGACCATCGTGAATACGCTGAAGCCATGAACAGCCTCGGTCGTATGTATTTTTCTCAGGGAAATTTTACAAAAGCAGAACCGGCCTACAACAGTGCGCTTGAGATTTACAAAGCGCTTTACGGAGAAAATAATACAGACTATGCAACGGTACTCGACAATCTGGGAAACCTGTACAAATCCATGGGAAATTATTCGAAGGCTGAACCGCTTTTCCAACAGTCAATGAAAATCAGAAAGGAATTGCTTGGAGCCGACAATCCCACCTATGCCCTTTCACTGAACAACCTCGCCGGTTTGTATAAAGAACTGGAAAAATATGATAAAGCGATTGTCATGTATAAGGAAGCCATCGGCATTCAGAAAGCAAGCACCGGAACCGACAACCGCCGTTATGCAATATATCTCGACAATCTGGGAACAGCCTATACCTATTCAAAAAATTACGCAGAAGCGGAGCCCATTTTTAAGGAAGTCATGCAGATTGAATCGAAAATATTAGGAACTCAGCATCCCGATTATTATTACACGATGAATAATCTGGCCGTACTTTATGAAAAAACCGGGGAGTACAGTAAGGCCGAACCACTTCTGAAAGAGTCGGTGGAATCGCGTGATAAAAACGGTGCACAAAACCATCCGGATTATGTGCTTGCGTTGAACGACCTTGCGTACCTGTATTATCTAATGGGGCGTGATGACCTTGCAGAACCCTGGTATATAAAGGCAAACGACAAGGCTCTGTATCAGGTAAAATATAATTATCCTTATCTTTCCGAAAAGGAAAAGGAACAGTTTTTCAGTACCATATCCGCCCACTTCACCAGTTTCAATGTGTTTGCGCTTCGCCGCACCAAGCAGAACCCGGCACTTGCCGCGCGTGTATGTGATGTAATACTTGCGACGCAATCAATATTGCTTGAAAGCGGGCAGCAGGTTCGCAACGGAATATTGCAGAGCGGCGACAGCATTCTTGTGAATGACTACGAACAGTGGATGCTTGCGCGCAATCAGGTGGGACAGGCGTATCTGCTTTCGAAGGAAGAGAGCACTGCCCGCGGTATTGACTTGCGCGAACTGGAGATTCGCACCAACGATCTCGAGAAAAAAATCACCATTAAAGTCGCCAAACCGGACACCATTGGCTCAAGCGAAACCACGAATTGGGAAAGCGTTGCAAAGAATTTGTCTGCAGGTGAAGCATTGGTGCAATTTCTGAGTTTTGATTTTCAAAACAATGCCGCATGGGGCGATTCCACCATGTACGTTGCTCTTGTTGTACGACCTGAACTTCCCGCTCCACTTTACATTCCGCTGTTTGAAGAGAAGCAATTATATGCATTGCTGAACGACACTTCGATTGTGTATGCCGATGCAGAGCGGCGCGGAATCAAACTAGGCAATCAGGCAGCTTCAGGTCCGAAGTTCGGACCTCTGAACCCGGCTATTTATTCCCTTGTGATGGGCTCCATTGTGACACATCTTGACGGCATTCAAACATTGTTTATTTGCCCGTCGGGATTGCTGAATAAATTATCATTCGCCTGTCTCAGAACGGACAGCAACAGTTTTTTGGGAGACAAATACAACATCAGATATTTGCTGAGCGGGCGAAATCTTGCTGCTATTTCAAAACGAAAAACACTGCCCGCTTCAATCAAAAGTGCCGTATTGATGGGCGGCGCCGATTTTGATAATGGACTACCGACAGATCTTCAAAACAGAAGTGGCAGCTGGATGTACCTTCCCGGAACTAAAACAGAGGTCGATAAAATCAGCACACTACTGAATTCAAAAAAATGGAACATTAAAACGTTCACGGGCGCGGAAGCAACAGAAGAAAATATTAAGAAATTGAATGGCAAAGCCGCACCCGATGTGTTGCATATAAGCACTCACGGTTTCTTTTTTCCGAAAAATAAAGGGGCACAGAATGCTGCGGAAGGAATCAGAATTTTCAGTAATAATACAAATCCGCTGATGCGGTCGGGAATCGTATTGTCGGGTGTGAATAATGCCTGGACAGGAAACAGCACAGGAAAAAGCGGCGACGACGGTGTGCTTACTGCTTACGAAGTTTCCAATATGGATTTGGCAAAAACAAGTCTTGCCATATTATCGGCCTGCGAAACCGGACTGGGTGATATTAAATCGGGCGAAGGGGTTTTCGGGTTGCAGAGGGCGTTCAAGCTTGCCGGAGTGGACAATATCATTATCAGCAAATGGGAAGTTCCCGACAAAGAAACCGTTGAACTGATGGAACTATTTTACACAGGATGGACGGACGGCATGAGCATACCGGATGCCTTCGGGAATGCCCAAAAAACAATGCGGAAAAAATACCCGAACGAACCCATAAAATGGGCAGGTTTTGTTCTGGTTGAATAGTCGATTATTGCGTCAGCTGTCAACTTTCATTCTGTATAATTTCTTGAACCCGTCGGTTTTGTTTTCTTTGTAAAGGAAGAAAAGATTTCCGTTGTTCACCTTTATTTTATCGATATACACAAAGTCCGGAATACTGAGCGAATTTACAGTCTTTCCGGTTTTGCAATCCACTTCTCTGATGCTTGAAATACCATTTTTAAGAAACAGTGCATATACTTTCCCTGTTTCAGTGTCGAAACACATTTCTTTACGGAAACTATTTTCATTACCGTACTCCATTGGAGTAAGCACTTCCAGTGTTCCGTCGGGCAAGTATTTTTCTATAACCTGAGAGAGATAATTGAAAATATAAATTGTATCATGGACGACCAGCAATGGGGCATAAACCGGCTTATTGATGATGCGCTGCATAAAATCAACATCTTCTTCATCACCATCAAAATATCCGCCCCAGCGCGAACGCTGAATGGCATCATTATCTTCAATCACGCGCAATTCATTGTAGCTGCTGTCAGCAACAACATAGTTGTAATAGACCAGTGATTTGTTTCCGTTGTAATAATCTTTCAGGAAATAATGACCGTCTGAATGCCCTGCAAGCTTGTTATAAACGTAAAAGAATTCATCGCGGGCAACAGGGTATAAAAGCTCAACATTTTTTCCGTCGGTTTTAATTTCGCAGGCTGTTGTTTTTGTAATCAGAAATACATTTCCCATGCAATCGCGAAATAATTGTTCGGGGCGCATAACCGGAATAGTCGTGATGATGGTGCCCTCTTTATCAGCCAAAAAAAGTCGGGAATCGAATTCGCCGTTATTAAAACCCAGCATCAGTAAATTATTTCCTGAAAATTCGTAATCAATGATGAAGAAAGGTTTATTCCCAATCAAATCTTCAGGCGCAGGCGCTTTGATTGTAAGCGGTGCCAGTTGGCTCACTTTTCTTTTTAAACGGATTTCCAGTGGATTTTTATCATTGATATTCATTTCAAAAGCTTCGTAAGCTATATGCGAAAACACAAGTGTTTCATCGTTTTCAATGCGCAGCGTAAACAGTCCGTTGTTATCCGTTTTTGTTCCTTTTAAAGTTTCTTTTATGATGATATTTACATTTGCCAGAGGCGCCGAAGATTCAGCATCTATTACCGTAGCCGAATACTGCCTGCTCTGTCCGGGAGCTATGCCCGGACAAAAAGCAGCAACAGTAAACAACATGAACAGGTAATAATATTTCATAAGGCATTATTTTTTTATTTATTAATCAGTGGCTGTTCATCGCCTGCTGTTCGTTGAGCCAGCTGAAATAACTTTTTGTTTCGATAACAATACACGCGCCTGTAAAATCGCCGTATCGGGCGGGTGTTCCTCCGGTATAAACCGTCATGCTGCCAATGGAGCCTCCCGGAATATTCAGTTTGCCGTCCATCATCGTTACGCCATCCACAATATAAACCGCATCGCCATCGCGGGAGCCACGATAAAAAATCTGACCATCCTCGGTATTGTATGTTCCGGGTATCATAGAGCCGATTATTTTTTTCAAATCCCTGTTGCCTGCCATATCATCAATCATACCGGGCAAAATAGGAACTTTTGAAGGTCCTTCAATATCAATAATTGGTGTGCCAATAATAACCGTACCCTGAAGCATCAGTGCTGAATCTACGAGGTAAACATCCGGAATAAAAGAAATTTTATCGGGTGTTACATTTACCGGATATACCATTTGCTTATGATAGCTCATAGACGAAACTGTGAGCGTATACACACCGGACGGTACTGCTTTAAGAGTAAAATATCCGTTTCCGTCGGTAGAATTGGCAAAAATCTGGCTGCCAAATTTCACCATCACAATAGCGCCGGGCAGCGATTCTTTGGTTTTGTCGATGAAGATGCGCCCTTTAATATCTCCAACATTCTGAGCAATCGTTGCTCCGCTCAGCAGAGCGGCCAGCAAAATAAACAAGGCAATTCGTTTCATACGCGTTCGATTTAGGATTAATAGAATTTTTCATCAATGTACATACTGCCGTTTCCGGATTCAGTTGCAATCAGTAAACGGTGGTTTTTTAACAGAATTCGGTGGCTCTTTGCAAGAAAAAGCAAAATATGGGCTAAGGAGTGGTTCGGGCAGGTGAATTATTTTATATCTTTGTATCAACCTAAAAATAATTCCATGGTCACAAATTCAGTATTGCTTGGCATTCTTGGCGGACAGGAAATTATATTGATTCTCATCATTGTGCTCGTATTATTCGGCGGCAAAAAAATTCCTGAACTGATGCGCGGTTTGGGTCGTGGTGTGAATGAATACAACAAAGCAAAGAACGAAGTGTTGGATAACCTTAACGACAACGCACAGGCTAAAGACAATACTTCCGAAAAAGGAAACGGCACCAAGTAGTTTCTCAACGGATGATGCTAGGGTTTCTTTTCAAAAAACTATCAGACAAGACTGACGACATGACTTTTTGGGAGCATGCCGATGCGTTGCGTCTTCACCTGATTCGTGCAATTCTTGCAATTTTTGTCCTCTCCATCGCTGCTTTTTTCTTCAAGGATTTTTTGTTCGGTACCGTAATTATGGGCCCTGCAAAAACTGATTTTTTTTCATACCGCTTACTTTGCCGCATCGGCAATTATTTTAATGCCCCATCATTGTGCATAGGTGAGATTCCGCTTAAGCTCATCAACACCGAACTTGGCGGACAGCTTCGCTGGCATATTGTGCTATCGGTTGTTGCCGGAGCAGTGGTAGCATTCCCATATATACTTCGACAACTCTGGGTATTTATTAAACCGGCATTAAAGCCTAATGAAATTAAGTCTTCCCGAATCATGATCTTTTGGATGGGGTTACTTTTCATTACCGGGATTCTGTTTGGATACTATGTAATATTGCCGCTTACCGTCGTTTTTCTTGCCAATTATCAGCTCAATTCCGAAATAAAAAACTTCATCACCATAAGCTCGTACATTTCATCAGCCACTATGCTACCGTTAAGTATCGGGCTGGTTTTCGAACTTCCCGTATTGGTTTTCTTCATGAGTAAAATTGGTCTGCTGTCGGTTTCTTTTCTGAAAAAGAATAGAAAATTCGCGATTGTAATCGTGCTGCTGATTGCCGGAATCATCACTCCTTCAACAGACATGTTCACACAATTACTTGTCTCATTTCCACTCTACGCACTGTATGAACTCAGTATAATTGTGGCTAAAAGAGTGGAGCGAAAAAAGAAATCTGAAGAGCTGGCAGGATAACCAAATCTTCTTACTGCCGTAAATGACTAAATATCAGCGCTTATAAACATATTTTGTATGCGCAGCCCAACACTTAGCAATCTTTGCCAAAATATATTGTTAAAGTTTAGTTAAGCGCCTAAAGGTTGGGAGTTTCCGAGTAATTTTATAGAAATTTATATAATTATATGAAGCAACTTATTACTAAGGCATTCATGCTGGTTTTAATATTGGCATGTTCCGTAACAATTTCCCGTTCACAGACATTGACAGGTGAAGCAGCTCAAAAGATAGCTCCGGGAGCCGAAAGTATCATTCTTGAAAAAGGAACCACCATTCCGATATTCATCAAATTCATGGCAGGCTCGGACATAAAAGCCGACATTTGGCAGGTTTGGCTGAAAGACCATTTCAAAATGCAGGCCGGTTTAGGCTTCACATTTCTCAATTCGGAAACTGACCAACTCGGAATTACACATATCCGATATCAGCAAACATTCAACGGTCGGCCGATATATGGGATACAGTTTCTTGTTCACACAAGTAACGGAAATATCCTTTCGATGAACGGAAGAATATATGACAAGATAAATGCGTCGTTGGTGTCTTCTATTTCAGAATCTCAGGCCTTGGGTTTTGCACTTAAAACTGTTGGTGCAAGTGTTTATAAATGGCAGATTCCAGAAGAAGAAAGATTAATTAAATCAGAAACCGGACGTGAGGGTGCCAGTTATTATCCGAAAGCTGAACTCGTAATGGCGCCTGTTGGAGGGAATTTCTCGGGTAACGATTATCGGCTTGCTTACAAATTTGATGTATATGCTCATCAGCCGATGTCGCGTCAGTATATTTTTGTGGATGCTCAAAATGGCAGCATTCTCTTAACGCTGAATCGTATATGGACCGAAAACAAAGACGTTAATGCCAATGCTACAGGAACGGCCGTTACTAAATACAGCGGTACCCGAACATTTACCACAGATTATACGGGTTCTACATACCGCCTGCGCGAAACAGGCCGCGGTTTGGGAATCGAGACATACAATATGCAAGTAGGAACAAACTATGGTGCTGCCGTTGATTTTACTGATGCTGATAACACCTGGAACAATGTAAATACAGCTCAGGATGAAGTTGCCAGCGATGCACACTGGGGTACTGAGGTCACGTATGATTATTTTTCTTTGAATTACGGGCGTAACAGTATTGATAACGCAGGCTTCAAACTGATAAGCTACGTTCATGCGAATTTGGTTGGAATGGGATACGGCAATAATATCAACGCCTTTTGGGACGGCACCCGCATGACCTATGGTGATGGCGGTTCGGGATACTCGCCTCTTACAACGCTTGATATCTGTGGTCATGAAATTACACACGGGCTTACTTCAAACACAGCGAATCTGACTTATTCCAATGAATCGGGTGCGCTGAATGAAGGATTCAGTGATATTTTCGGAACTGCGATAGAATTTTACGGAAAGCCACCCTTGCAAACAGGTAACTGGACCATGGGTGAGAATATGGGAACGCCCTTCCGCAGCATGTCGAACCCTAATTTATACAGCCAGCCCGATACCTATAACGGCACCAACTGGTACACCGGAACCAATGATAATGGTGGGGTTCACACAAACTCAGGCGTTGTTAATTATTGGTTCTATCTGCTCTGTCAGGGTGGAAGCGGAACAAACGATATCGGAAGTGTTTTTAATATAACAGGCATTGGAATGACCAAAGCAGGAGCAATTGCTTATCGCACACTGGTCTATTATCTGACATCAAGTTCTAATTATGCCAACTGCCGTGCCATGTCGTTACAGGCTTGTACCGACCTTTACGGCGGTTGTTCGAATGAAATGATTCAGACCACCAACGCATGGTATGCTGTTGGTGTAGGTACTGCCTATGTACCGTCAACAGCTCATGCCGATTTTAGTGCCTGCCCAACCAGCAGTTGCGCCAATGCACCCTACAGCGTGCAATTTGCGAATGCCAGCACCGGTGGCAACCATTTCAAATGGTATTTTGGTGATGGAACAACAGATACTGCTTCCACACCTTTGCATACCTATACAGCTAACGGAAGTTATACTGTAAAATTAGTTGCCGATGGCGGAACATGCGGTAAAGACAGTCTTACCCGCACTGCTTATATTAATATCGGTCCGTCGTATCCGTGCACGAATAATATGCCGGCAACAGGTACGGGAACGACCATCACCAATTGCACAGGAACCTTATACGACAGCGGTATCTGCGGCGATTATGCCAATAATACGAGCGGAACACTGACGATTGCCCCGACAGGAGCCACCAAGGTAACACTGCAGTTTGTTTCATTCAATATGGAAGCGACCTACGACTTCCTTTATGTGTACGACGGGCCAACGGTTGCCTCTGCACAGGTGGCGGGAAGTCCGTTTTCAGGAACAACCTTACCGGCAAATATTACTTCAACAGGCAGCTCGCTTACGCTGAAGCAGACTTCTGACGCAGGAGTTGTAGCATCAGGATTCCAGATAAACTGGAACTGTGTGACTCCAAACTCACCGCCGGTGGTTGCCTTTACACTCAGCAATACTACATCGTGTACCGGTTTGATATCGTTTACCGATCAAACTTCAAATAATCCTGTTTCATGGTTATGGAATTTTGGCGACGGAACTACATCAACACTTCAAAGCCCGACACATCTGTACACGACCAACGGAACCTATTCTGTAAAACTGAAAGCAACGAACACTTTTGGGAGTGATTCGCTTATTCAGACAAACGTAGTAACCATTGCGATGCCCACAGGACCTACCACGACAGGTGCATCACGCTGCGGAACAGGTACACTTTCACTTGGTGCAACAGGAAGCGGCATTCTAAAATGGTATACGGCACAAACAGGCGGAACGCTTGTTAATACGGGCAATTCATATACCACCCTTCCTATTTCCACCACAACAACGTATTATGTTTCTGATTCAATAGCTCCGCCTATTGACTCTGTAGGGAGGTCAAGTTTCGCCGGCGCGGGCACGAGTACCGGCACCCATTATTTGATTTTCGACTGCTTCTCTGCCTGTAAATTAGTGTCTGTAAAAATATATGCACAGGCCGGCGGAAGCCGCACCATCAGCTTAAAAGACAATACAGGCGCCGTTCTGCAAACCACTACTGTAACTGTACCTACCGGTCAGAGTCGCGTTACGCTTAACTGGAATCTCACTCCGGCCACCGGTCTGAGACTTGAAGGAATCAACCTTTACAGACAACAGACGGGAGGAGCTTATCCTTATACCATGCCGGGATATATCTCTATAACCGGAAATGATGTCGGTGCAGCTTATTACTACTATTTTTATTCATGGTTCATTCAGAAACCTTCCTGTGTAAGCGCCAGAACACCGGTTGTAGCAACTATCAATAACGGTTCGGAAGCCGGAACATCAGCAGCATTAGACACTACAATGTGCGCCGGAAACAGCACAACACTTAATGTTACAGGGTATTCCGGCACGATTCAATGGCAGATTCTGAATGGTTCCGTATGGCAAAACATCAGCGGAGCAACATCGCCAAGCTATACTACTCCTGCATTGACGGCTACCACTTCATACCGCGCGAAAGTAATCACCGGAACCTGTCTGCCTGACTCAACAAATATTACGGTAATTACTATTTTACCGGCAGCCGAAGGAGGTACTGCGGCAGCAACCAATCCATCTATCTGCACCGGAACAAGCACAACCATTACGCTGACCGGATATGCGGGAACCATTCAATGGCAGGTATTAAACGGTTCAGTATGGCAAAATATTAATGGTGCATCGTCTCCAAGTTATCTCACACCGACACTGACCTCAACCACCAGTTACAGAGCATGGTTAGTAAACGGTTCATGCCCGGTTGACTCATCCTCTGTTGCAACAGTAACTGTATCGCCGGTATCGGTGGGCGGCACTGCAACAGCTACCAATGCCACCATTTGTTCCGGTTCTAATACCGTAATTACGCTTACCGGTTATACAGGCACCATACAATGGCAGACCAATGCCGGCGGCACATGGCAGAATATCAGCGGCGCAACATCGGCAACTTATACAACACCCAATCTTACTGCAACAACAGGATACAGAGCGGTTGTAAAAAGTGGCAATTGTTTATCTGTAAACTCAACCGTTTCTACAGTTACCGTTAACCCGGTTTCAGTGGGAGGTACAGCAACAGCAGTAACTTCAGTTTTGTGTGCCGGTAACGGTACCGTAATCAACCTGACTGGTCAGACTGGAACGATACAATGGCAGACGAATGCAGGAGGCTCGTGGCAAAATATCAGCGGCGCCAATACTGCAACCTATATCACGCCCACTCTAACAGCAACAACATCGTATCGCGCAGTAGTAACCAGCGGAGTATGTACATCGGCAAATTCAACTACGGCAACAGTTACAGTAAATCCGCTGGCAATTGGCGGAATTGCAACTGCTGTTACACCGGTATGTACCGGAACCAGCAGTACAATTACACTCACTGCATATGCCGGAAGCATACAGTGGCAAACCGATTCAAGCGGTTCGTGGCAGAATATACCGGGCGCAACTTCTGTAACTTATAATACCCCTAACTTAAATTCACCGGTGTCATACAGAGCAATATTAACGAGCGGTATCTGCAGTCCGGATACTTCAACCATTGCCATGGTAACACTGGGAAGTTCAACCATGGCAGGCACTGCAACGCCATATGCAACGGCTGTTTGCTCAGGTTCAGGAACAAGTATTACACTCAGCGGATATTCAGGCAATATTCAATGGCAGACCAATGCAGGTGGAACATGGCAGAACATTTCAGGCGAGATTTATGCGACCTATAATACTCCCGGACTTACTACTCCGACCTCCTATCAGGCTGTTGTGTCTAATCCCGGCTGCACATCATCCGTATCGAACATTATAACTATTGCGATACACCAACCCTCAACAAATCCTGCATCAATTAGCGGATATGCCGATATTTGCTCAGGCGGAATGGATGTGTTAAATATTCAGGGCGGCTCATTGGGCGACGGTGCTTCGTATGAATGGGGCACAGGAAGCACATGCGGCTCAGGCATCCTGAATGGCGCAATAAACAGTTCGTTATTTACCGGACCTTTATCGACGACCATAACCTATTGGGCAAGAATTACCGGAGGCACATGCGCGGTAACAACTCCCTGTGTTTTCTTCACAGTAAATGTAAATCAAACGCCCCAAGCAAATCTTACAGCACTCACAAGCACTACTATTTGTACAGGTGACTCCGTAACGCTTCAGGCGGGCACCGGTATCGGTTATAACTTTATGTGGTTAAACAACGGCACTGTGATGAATGGTGTAAACGGTAATAGTTATTCCGCTCACGGAGCTGGCAATTACGCTGTAGTTATCTATAACTTCTGCGGTACTGATACTTCAACGGTAATTTCGGTAACGGAAACAACAACTGCACTTGCAACACTTGCACCTGCCGGTCAGGTGTCGTTATGCGCAGGAGATTCGGTAACACTCTTTGCAAATACCGGAAACGGATACACCTATGAATGGCTGAATGACGGGAATCCCATTGCGGGAGAAATTTCGTCATCCCTCACTGTGAGTACTCCGGGCAATTATTCGGTAATAGTTACCTCCAATTGCGGAACGGCTACATCACCTGCCACATTGGTAAATGTATGGCCAGCACCGGCCGTTCCTGTTATCACTCAGAGTAATGATACACTCTTCTCCGATATCCCCACAGGAAATCAGTGGTACCTGAACGGCACGTTGATTCCCGGAGCAACAGGCGCATTTTATATTGCAGTTGCCAACGGTGATTATTATGTTATAAATACCGACCAGAACGGCTGTATTGCCGATACGTCCAACTTACTCAATGTTACCGTTACCGGGATAGGTGAACAGGCCGCAGCCGCAGGTGTTTCATTCTTCCCGAATCCTTCAAAAGGAATCGTATCATACATTATCAATTCTAAAGATGGGAACACATCCGTGATTTGTTTGACCGATGTTACAGGTAGAGTTGTGTTGTCAGAATCGATTTCCTTACATACCGGAATAAATTACGGTAATATTGATTTGAGCAATTTTGCGCGTGGAATTTATTTCATCAGAATTGCAAATAATACTAATTTTACTACACAAAAATTAGTTCTTAATTAACGCAAACTATGAAAAATAACGTTTTATTATTGCTGGTTGTAACAATGTTACTGCCTTATGCGAGCTTTTCGCAAGTTATTTACGGTAAGGATGCACGTGCAAAAATCCGCGGAAGCGAAATGATACGCATGGAAGCCGGTGCTGAAAATCCAACCTTTATTAAATTCAGCGAAACAGCGCAACCGGAGATGAAAGATTTGGGCAATTGGCTCAACACGAATCTCAGGGTTTCACCCACCATGGGATTTGTATTACTGTCAACAGAACAGGACCTCATAGGGATGATTCATTATCGCTATCAGCAAACCTTCAACAACATTCCGGTTAACGACGGTATTTTTATCGTTCATACAAAAAATGGCAAGATTGCCTCTATAAACGGCACTATTCACAGCAGCATGAATATCGGGAATGTGTCAACACTTTCTGAAAATACAGCACTGAATCTTGCACTGACCACGGTAAATGCTAACACATATATGTGGCAGAGTCCTTCGGATGAGAAGTGGATAAAACAATACAAAGGCACACCGGATGCCAGCTATTTCCCGACAGGAAAAATTGAAATATTCAAATCGGGAACATCCTATAATTACGCCTGGCGTTTTGATATCTATGCCAAAGAGCCCTTGCTGCGCGAAGATGTTTTTGTGGATGCAGAAACGGGAAAAATAATTGCACGTCAAAATAAACTTTATACAACCGATGTGCCCGGACAGGCAGTTACAAAATACAATCAAACACGGACAATTACTACTGACTCAACGGCACCTGGACAGTATCGTTTACGCGAAACCGGTCGTGGTGGCGGCATCCAAACCTTTGATATGAATACAGGCACGGATTACAATGCTGCCGTTGATTTCACCGATGCAGATAATTACTGGAATAATGCGAATGCGAATCAGGATGAGGTAGCAGGTGACGCTCACTGGAGTTCAGAAAAAACCTATGATTATTATTTTACGAAGTTCGGGCGGAACAGCATAGACGGAAACGGTTTAGCACTTTTGAGTTATATACACTACGATGCAAATTATGCAAATGCCTTCTGGGATGGCACACGCATGACATATGGCGACGGTGACGGCACAATGACCGCCTTTACAACACTTGATATTTGTGGTCATGAAATTACACACGGACTGACAAATTTTACGGCAAACCTGGTATATGCTGATGAATCGGGAGCATTGAGCGAAGGGTACAGCGATGTTTTTGGAACTGCCATTGAGATTTATGCGAAGCCTCCGTTGCAAACAGGCAACTGGACCGAAGGAGAAGATATAGGCGTTGCCCTTAGAAATATTGCCAACCCGAATGCCACACAAAATCCGGATACGTATCTTGGTACGAACTGGGATCCGGGTCAGGAAGTTCATCAGAACAGTACCGTACTCAGCCATTGGTTTTATCTCACATCGCAAGGCGGTAGCGGCACCAACGATATCGGCAATGCGTATAACGTTACCGGCATTGGAATAGATTCGGCCGCTGCCGTTGCATTCCGCACTCTTACGATTTATCTCACACCCTCATCGGGCTATGCCGACGCTCGTTTTTACAGCATTGTTTCTGCAACAGACCTTTTTGGAGGATGCACTCCAAAAGTCGAAGCTGTAACAAACGCATGGTATGCGGTTGGTGTTGGCGGTATATATTCGCCCAATGTTACTGTTGACTTTTCCTCTGATTTTCAGACTTTCTGTTCTGCACCCGTAACAGTCAATTTTATTAATAATTCAACAAATGCCCAAACCTACAAATGGGATTTTGGTGATGGCGCAAATACTACCACCTCAAGCCCATCACACACTTATGCTGCCGCAGGAACGTATGATGTAAAACTTGTTGCCGATGGAGGCGTTTGCGGAAAAGACAGTCTTACCAATACAGCATTTATCAGCATCGATCCCGGCAATTCGAATATTGCATCTGTTCCGGCAACCGGAGCAGGTCCGTTACTTACATGTTGCACCGGTTCATTGTTTGACAGCGGCGGCGAAAACGGCGATTATTCGAACGACACAGACGGACACATCACGATTTCGCCTGCAGGAGCATCTTCCGTAACACTTACGTTCAGCGCTTTTGATTTCGAATCGGGCTTTGATTACCTGTATGTATACAACGGCCCCACAGTAAACAGCCCGCTGATAGGTCAATACGACGGCACCAACCTTCCAAATGGAGGAATCATAACTTCCACAGCCAGCAGCATCACCATTCGCCAGACCACCGACCAGGGGCTGGTGAAATCAGGATTCAAAGCTACATGGCAGTGCAATTTACCAAATGCGGCTCCTGCAGCTAATTTCGAAGCTGATGTAACAACAAGCTGTATTGGTCTTGTTCAATTCACAGACATGTCAACAAACGCCCCAACAAGCTGTTTGTGGGATTTTGGTGACGGGACTTCATCAACAGTACAAAACCCTTTACACGCGTTTACAAGCATTGGTACATTTACTGTTTCGTTGACTTCAGGAAATAGTTTTGGCACCGATACCGAAACAAAAACAAGTTATATAACCACAAATTTACCGGCAGCCCCGGCAGTTACGGGAGGCTCAGTATGTGACTCCGGACAGGTTACACTCACAGCAACCGGAACCGGCAGCCTCGATTGGTATGATGCAGCCATTGGCGGAAATCTTTTAAATTCAGGCGGAACATTTATTACCCCCGTAATCAGTACCACAACGGTATATTATGTTGAAGACAAACAAGCCAATCCTTCGGTTTATGGCGGTAAAACCAATAATGGAAGTGGCGGATATTACGGCAATCAGAGCAATATTCATTATGAGATTTTTGACACCTACGTTCCTTTAACCATTGTTTCGGTAAAAGTATATGCAACGGGTGCAGGCAACCGTACAATTCTCCTGAGAAACTCATCTCAGAGCATTTTGCAATCCCTCACCGTGAATGTACCTGATGGGCAGAGCCGTGTTACGTTAAATTTCAATGTACCTGTCGGAACCGGTTTCCAGCTCGTAGGCGATGGATATCCAAATCTGTGGCGCGACAATAATGGCGCCGCCACTTATCCATATACAACCGCGGGTTTATTCAGCATCACACAATCCAGTGCCTCACTTCCACCTTATAATGTGTTTGGCAATTATTATTATTTCTACGACTGGGAAGTTCAGGAACCAACCTGTATTAGTGCACGCATTGCTGATACAGCCCTCGTATATCCCTGCGGCAGTGTTCAGGAATTCGGCAGCATCCGTGACCTGAGCATTTATCCTAACCCTGTTACAGAAAAACTCAATCTGAGCTTTACTTCAACAACCATCGCCAACGCTCTGGTTAACCTCACCGATGTAACCGGACGTAATGTATATACTGAACAATTCACCACGGCACAGGGGCAGAGTGTCAAGGTTATTGATGTTGAGAAACTCGCCCGCGGTATTTATTTCGTTGAGCTGAAGAATTCAGAAGGCAGTTATATCCGCAAGATTGCTAAAGAATAGGTGTTATACGGGAGATGTTCAATAAAGGATTACTCAGGCACTCAACGCGGCATGAACTACCGCGCACTGCAATAAGAAGGTTTCATCACGGTTAAATGAACCGGTAAACTGCAATCCTACCGGGAGACCTTCATCATTCTTCCAGCCTGGAATATTGAGTGAGGGCAATCCGGCATACGTCCACGGAAGGCTCATCAAGGGGCTGCCTGTTGACTCCAGTCCGTGTGTGGCAGGTGTTATGGTGGCAGGTGTCACCCACAGGTCAATACCATATTCTGCTTTTGCGGCCTCAATACGGTCTCTGAGTTTAAAACGACCGTTAATGGCATCGTGCAAATCGCTGCTGCAGATGTCGAATCCTTCTACAATAAGGTCCCATGTTTTTTGCCTGTACAGCGCTTCATTTTCTTTGAACCAGCCCTTGTGCACTTCGGCCATTTCAGCAGCAACCATCAGGCGATGGACGCGATTAATTTCTTCAATATCTTCAAAAAGGTCAACTTCTTTTATAACAAATCCAGCATGCTTCAGGGCTTCGGTTTGAGCGATAAAAATATTTTTTATCTCGTCAGAAGCCTGTTCAAAATACCTTCCGCAAGGAATACCAAGTGCAATTTTATCTGCGGTCAGCGCTATTTCTTCATTCCATTTATTGCAAAGCACAGATGCGGCTAAAACGACACCCTCCATATCCTGTGTAAAAAAACCGATATGGTCTGCCGAAACAGAAAAAGGTATCACGCCTGACGCATCAATTCTTCCGTAGGTTGGTTTGTAACCAAACACACCGCAAAAGGCAGCAGGACGAACTACCGAACCTATTGTTTGCGTGCCGAAAGCAAAAGGCAGCAAGCCCGCAGCAACCACAGCAGCAGAGCCGCTGCTTGAACCACCCGGTGTATGTTCAATATTATGCGGATTCTTTGTCGGTCCCGGTTCGAAGTAGGCAAATTCAGTCGTTACCACCTTGCCGGCAACGAGTGCTCCCAGCTCCTTCAGGCGACTTACCGATGCAGCCTCGGTACCACGAAACAAGGTTTCGGGCAAAGCGGAACCGCAATGTGTTTCAAAACCATCAGCACGAAAAATATCCTTCACTCCTATCGGAATCCCGAAGAATAATGGCCGCGTATCAGGGTCCGGATATCGTTTCAGCAGGGTGTCTGCTTCTTTCAAAAGGCGTTCGCGACGCCCCATTTCAGGCAGGAATGCGTTTATCTGCGGATCAAATAATTCGATACGATCGCACAGTGAATTTATAAAATATATCAAATTGAGCTCGCCGCTTCTGAGTTTCGAAGCGGTTACTGCAAGCGGCATGGATGCAATTAAGGTCATATCACTCCTTCGGCTTTAAGCCTTTCAATTTCCACAGGACTGTATCCTAAAAGGTCACCAAATATCAGGTCGTTGTGTTCTCCCACTTCGGGAGCAGGATCGCGGTAGGTGCGTTCGGGAACACTGGTCATCTTTATAGGATTTCCGGCAATCTTTACCATGCCCGCCTTTTTATCTTCCACTTCAACAATCATATTGCGCGACAAAACCTGTCGGTTGGTAACCACCTTATCAATGGTATTGATGGGGCTGTAAGGAATCTGTGCTTTTTCAAAAATGTTATACCAATGCTCTGCATTCTTCGTTCCCAGTATGCCTTCAATGATAACGGCAAGCTCACCGACATTTTTTGTACGCAGCGCGTTGGTCACAAAACGAGAATCTTTAATCAGTTCAGTATGTTCAATGCAACAGCAGAACTTATCCCACAAACTGTCGTTGCCCAATGCTATGACAAGATATTCGTCTTTAGCTTTGAATGCCTGAAAGGGTGAAATGGTCGGATGACGATTTCCAAGCGGTTTGGGCGAAGTGCCATCGACCTGAAAGCGCGCCAGTGCATTTTCTAAAATAGAAACCTGACAGTCGAGCATGCTAACGTCTATCTTTTGTCCGCGACCCGTAAGTGCACGGTGGTATAATGCGGCATTAATGCCAATGGCAGTGTACAATGATGCAGTGATATCGCCCAGGGACATACCGACACGGGTTGGCGGTGAATCGGGCCAGCCGGTGATGCTCATCACACCGCCCATCGCCTGCGCTAAAATATCGTACGCAGGTTTCTGCGAATCCGGTCCTGTATGGCCAAATCCGGAGGATGCGGCATAAATAATAGCAGGATTTACTTCTTTGAGTGTTTCGTAACCGAGCCCGAGTTTTTCCATAGTCCCCGGTCTGTAGTTTTCAATAATCACATCAAATTTCTCAACCAGTTGCTTCAGTATCTTACGTCCTTTTTCTGTTTTCAGATTCAGCGAGATGCTGTCCTTGCCGCGGTTGATGCTCACAAAATAAAGGCTCTGCTCGTTTTTGAACGGGCCGAATGCGCGCGAGTCATCGCCGGTTTCGGGCATTTCAACCTTGAGCACATAAGCGCCGAGGTCGTTCAGTATCATGGTACAGAAAGGACCTGCAAGCACTCGTGTCAGGTCAAGTATTTTTACATTCTCAAGTGGTTTGCTCATCAAATATATTTCTACTGATCGTTATTTTCCGGGTTCACTAACTTTTCCTGTTTCGCTTTTTCGATGATGGCCATTGCCACTTTTTCGGCCGTAATAGGCATTGATTTAATGCGAATACCCAGTGCATCTTCAACAGCGTTTGCAATCATCGGAGCGGCAGGCAGCATCGTATGCTCACCCACACCACGAGCACCGTATGGACCGTCGGGCTGCGCCACTTCCACAATTATAGAAACTATTTCATCGGGCGTGTCAAGTGAAGTAGGAAGTTTGTAATCGGTGAAGTTTGGATTCAGCATTTTGCCTCTGCTGTCAAAACGCATATCCTCATAAAGCACGGTTGCCAGGCCTTGCACAATGCCACCCACAATTTGGCCTTTTACCAAATCCGGATTGATTGCTTTTCCGACATCCAGCGCTTCGGCGACTTTCAGCACTTTCATTTTGCCGGTAACTTTATCTATTTCGAGTAACAGTGCGGCAGCACCAACAGTATAATGCACATTGGGGTGCCCGCCCTGACTGGTTTCCGGATCGGCATTGGTTGAAGTAAACTCCGGCATAAATGTACCGCGACCGTTTATCGGGCCACCCTTAAAAGTACCGTCTTCTTTCATGATACCGTTGATAACAAAACTGCGCAACGGCAGTTCCCATCCGGATTTTGAAGTGCTCTTCACGCATTCATCTTCAAGGAATAATGTATCAAACGGAATATCCAGCGCACGTTCCACCAGTTTGAATATCTGATCGCGTGCATCAATAGCGGCCAGTTTTACGGCATTGCCACAGCCCCAGGTAACATGCGAACCCACCGTTTGCCATTCGTATGGATTACGGTCGGTATCGGGAAGTTCAACGCGAATCTTTGAAGGCGGAATTGACAACACTTCAGCAGCAACCTGCGCCATTACGGTAAGCAGGCCCTGTCCGATATCCATTCCGGAAATTAAAATATTGAGTGAAGCATCTTCATTGAATTTCAGAAATGCCGACGATGATGCGTTGGGTGGCATGGCAGGCGCTTTCCACAAGAGTGAAAAACCTTTTCCCAGCACCTTGTTAGGGTCTTTGGAAATTTCTTTCTTACCCCATTCAATTTCTTTCACCACCTTATCGATACACTGCTGCATACCGTTAGGATTCATGTGCGCACCGTATGCGAGAGTATCACCTTCATTAATGGCATTGCGTCTTCTTATTTCAACAGGGTCGATGCCCAGATGATTGGCGATGCGTGTCATGTGCGATTCGAGACCGAATAAAAACTCCGAATAACCGAATCCGCGGTATGCGCCTCCCGGAGGCAGATTGGTATAAATGCAGAATGAATCGATAGAGACATTTGGAATTCGGTATGGACCGGTAGCGGAAAGCCCCACAGAATTTACAACATTGGCACCATATTCAACATAAGCGCCCGCATCCCAGTATAAGCGATGGTCGAGTGCTACCAGGGTGCCGTCGTTCTTAACACCAATTTTCAATTTTGCAACAACGCCCAGTCTCTGATACGTATTATAAAATTCCTGTTCACGCGACCACATAATCTTTACAGGATAACCTTTGAGTTTGGTTGCAAGTGCGGCAGCAAGAATCTCCATGGTAACTCCCGCCTTTCCGCCAAATCCTCCACCTACATAAGGCGCAATTACGCGGACGTCTTTATGCGAATAGCCCAATGATGAGAGCGCTTCTGCAAAAAGATTACGCTGCGTATTGGGCGATTGTGATGATGCCCATACCGTAAGCCTTCCCGAATGGTCAACTTTACCGATTGCTGAATGGAATTCAATGGCGCAATGCGCGTAACGAGGCACATTATAAGTATCTTCAAGCACAAAATCCGCTTCTGCGAAAGCGCTCTCTGTATTGCCTTTGCGCACCTTACGGTGATGTGCGATATTGGTATTTGCCTGAGGGAAAAACCAGGGCACATGAGGATAATCGGCGAGTTCAGGATGAAGCAGGGTTGCACCCGGCTCCAGTGCTTTCAACTGGTCAAGCATTTCGGGAAGTTCTTCATACTCCACCTTAACAAGTTTTGCCGCACGCTTTGCAATCTTTGGATCACGGGCAACCACTGCTGCCACCTGTTCTCCGATAAAGCGCACTTTATCCTGTGCAAACACGAAACGATCTTTCATATAAAGACCGAATTTGAAAGGAAAATCCTTGCCCGTGAATACGGCAACAACGCCTTCAATTTTTGCAGCATCAGCAAAATCAATGCTTTTAATGATGGCATGTGCTTTTGTGCTTTCTACAATCTGTGCATGAAGCAGCGTCGGTCCGAAGTCAAGGTCATCCGCATAAAGCGCAGCGCCGGTCATTTTTTCAAGACCGTCAATGCGCGTTACAGATTGTCCCACAAATTTCAGTGGAACGTCCTTTGCAACGTCAGCTGCGGGATGCACGAATGTTTCATGTTCCTGAGTATTTGTCAGGATATCTGTATTGTTATTATTTTCGTTTGTCTCCATGGCTTACTCGGTTTTGGAACAACTAACTACTGCATCAATTATCGGTGTGTAACCCGTGCATCTGCAAAGATTTCCTGAGAGTGCTTCTTTTACATCTTCACGTGTAGGAGAAGGGTTGTTATTAAGCAGCTCGGTGGCTGAAATGATGATGCCCGGAGCGCAGAAACCGCACTGGAATGAATTGAATTCCACAAAAGCATTTTGTACCGGTGAAAGATCTTTGCCTGATAATCCTTCGGCGGTGATGATTTCTTGTCCATCAGCTTCAATGGCGAGAATAAGACATGACCGAACGCTTTTCCCATTGAATAAAACGGCACAAGCGCCACAGTCGCCCCGGTCACAGCCACATTTTGGGCTTTTCGCGCCAAGCTTGTCTCTCAGGACATCCAGCAGGACATCATTCGGATCAACTTCAACGCTGCGGTTTTCGTTATTTAACCTGATCGTTATTTTAGACATATCCTTAGATATTATTTTACGATAATAAATTATTTCTTTGCGGTTACCTGCCTGATGCCACGCTCGAACATGGTTTTGACCATGTGCATGCGGTATTCCTTGCTGGCCCTTATATCTGTGATGGGACTGATTTCTTCTTCAATGAGTTGCTTGCATTGTTCAATCAGTTCATCCGTTATTTTCTTTCCGAATAAAAGCGCTTCGAGTTTCTCGGCACGGCGCGGTACCGGCCCAACAGCACAATACGCGATGCGGTATTGGTCGTTGCGGAAGCCAAGAATACCAACCCCTGCCTGAGCCAGATCCTCACCTGAATAGCGGCCTAATTTTCCGTAATATGCACGGTGTTTTCCCTTCACGCGCGGAATAATTAATCCGGTAACAATCTCATCGGGTTCACGCATTGTTTTCTTCGGACCGGTGAACCATTGGCTGATAGGAATATTTCGTTTCCCTCTGGCACTTTTCACACAGACAATGGCATCATAGTTCAGCAATGCCGGACCTGAATCGAGCGAAGGAACCGCTGAGCAGATATTTCCAACCACTGTAGCACGGTTGCGTGTTCCCACAGAAGCAACGGTTTTTGAGGCTTCATGCAGCAACGGAAATTCTTCCTTCACGATGGTAGAATTTATCAGGTCGGTAAATGTGACCAATGCGCCAATATGCAGGCGGCGCCCAATGAGCTCAATCTTTTTGAGTTCATCAATTGCTTTGATGTCAATAAGCATTGCAGGCTCTTCAATGCCTTCTTTCAGACGCACAACCAGATCGGTACCACCGGCGAGAATACGAGCGTTATTTCCGAATTTGGTGAGCGTTTTCAATGCTTCCCGCAAGGTTGCAGGCTTGCAATAAGTAAATTCGTGCGATATGGGCATAATGTCAAAAATTAATAAATAGTGACAGGAAACTCTGTTTACTGATTTAGATTAAATCAAAAAATAACAATCTTAGCCTACTCTGAAAAACAAACCAAGTACCGAATGTTCGATACTTGATTTGCAATACAATTTAAATTTTTCTTATTTCGGTGCAAGCGCAACAAGACGGCACATCGATGACTCAAGCTCGATACCGCGGAGTGGGAATAAACCAATCCATACGCGTTTGTTGCTGAGCTTTGCAATATCGCCACCGATATTTTCAGCATGCACTAATTTTTTCGGGAAGAGCTTCAGGTGCATCACCTGATAAAACTCTTCTGTGGGGAACATTTCATCCCAGTCTTTGCCGTATTTGGCTTTTAATTTTTTATCAGCTTCAATGAAAGCTTTCGGGTGCCAGTTACGGATGATTGTATTCATGGGATGATCGGCACTTCCGCAGTCCACACCAATCCATTTTATTTTCATATCAAGCGCCCATTCGTGGAATTCGGGACTTGGTCCGGGATGTTTCACAAAATAACGCAGCTCGTCAGAACCTTCCTGATCCCATGCATATTTATGATAACCGGTATTGATAATAAGGATATCACCTTTTTTGATTTCTGCTTTTTTCATCAGCATTTCCGGTGAATACAGGTCGTAATCGCCAACCTCATCAGAAATATCCACAACAACACCGGGGCCAATCCATTCTTCGATGGGAACATCACCAATGGTGCGACCACTTGCATGAAAATGAATTTCTCCGTCGATATGTGTTCCCACATGGTTACTGGTTGTGATAATCTGCCCATTGGCACCCTGTCCCATATGTGCTCCTGCCAGCCTTTTGAAATACTGAATTCCCAATGGCATATAACTTGGCCAGGGCGGTGTATGAATGCTTAAGCGTTGAGTAAGGTCATAAACCTGAATGTCATTCATAAATTGAAAAAACTCTTCATTCTTCATTATTAAAATCTCCTACGTATAATTATTATTAGAAATTATTTGGGTTCTGCTTAATGCGAAGGTAAAATTACGTAATTTTTATTCAATTAAACTAAAAATAAGGAGTGCAAAATATCATCAAAAGCCCTAAATGTAAGATTGAGGCTCATTTTATAAAAAGCCGGTGATTTCACCTTTCTATTTTAACAAATCGTTTTATTTCAGCTTCGCGGCCAACCCTTCATAAGCCTTGATAAATGGCTCAATAGGCGCACTCAGCACACCGGCTCCCACCTGACCGACGCCGGGGTTTTTATGAGCAACACCCGTATCAATAAACGGTGTCAGCGATTTTTCAATCACCTTTACAACATCTATTCCTGTGGGTGTTCCTCTGAAGTTCAGATAGGGTATCTGGTACATATTATTTTCTGCTGCCGTTATTTCATACATCTGCATGGTGTAGCTTACAGCGTCCTTTGCTGTGCCTCCCACGAACTGCACGATAGCAGGCGCTGCGGCAATTGCAAATCCGCCAAGACCACCGGTCTCAGTAATTGCGCTGTCGCCGATATCGGGATTGGCATCTGCTTTTGTGAAGCCCGGAAAATAAAGTGCATCCGGCACCAGTGCAGCACCCGTGAACCATGCATCTCCTGTTCCGGCAAGCTGTACGCCGAAATCTGTACCATTGCGCGCCATCACCACTGCCACGCTGCTGTTCTCAATATTACGCGCAGCATCCAATACAGCTTTCGAAGCCGGCATGGAAAGGTTCAGGAAAAAATGGTCGTTGCCATTGATGAATTCCAGTACTTTAGCAGCGTCTTCCATATTCTTTACCGTACGCATAATGGCGGGTGCGATGGCTCTGAAAAATAATGAGGTACCTGCACGGTTGCGGTTGTGAACTTCGTCACCCATATGCAAAGCCTGCGCAATCATGCTTTTCAGGTCGATACGGCCCAGATGCGTCACAGCATCTTTCAGAATAGGATACATAATTTGCTCCATCCATTTCAGACGGGTGATTACATCATCGCCGAAGGCACCATAGCGTAACACCTTGCCCAGTCCTTCGTTCAGAGTGCAGTAAGCAAAATTCCCATAAGCCTCATTTTTAACAATCCACACCGGCATAGAAGCGGAAATGATGCCCGCCATGGGACCAACCGAAGAATGCTCATGGCAAGGTGCGTATTCAATGGCACCCGACGACGCCAGTTTCTCCGCTTCGGAAATATCTTTCGCCAGTCCTTCATAAATCAGTGCTCCCATGATGGCGCCGCGTGTGGGACCGCACATGCGTTCCCATGTAATTGGTGGACCCGAATGTAAAATAAGATTCTTTTTCATTCCCGGAATAACATTCAGGGCAACATCAAGACCAACCACAACAGGCATTCCGGATAATATTTTATCGGTTGCAAGCTTGTTAGCGGCAGCAATTTTATCGGCATTCTTCTCTATTTTCGCAACCAGCTCTTTAGCAATATTCACGGGCGGCTTCCAGTCCACATTGACCGCATGTACGCCGCAGTTGTTAAGGTTTTCGGCAAACGATGCCAGGCCGGTATTTATAACATTAAGGTCTTTACCAAACAAATCATTTATAGCCATAACACAAGGAAATTTTCAAACTATTAATATTTCTAATTCTGAATGATTTTCATAGAAAGCTTGCTGGCAGCAGCATTCGAAGGCATAACTATGGCACCTGCCATTTCAAGTTCCTTTTTAACCTTCTGACGATTCTGCGGGTCTTTTTCGGTTCCGGTTATGGAACAGACGATATGAAGATCACGCGTCATTTCTTTTGCCTTAAGGATAACGGGAACAAGTTCTGCAGCGGGATCAAGGTTGGAACCATAACCCAAAACAACATCCAGCAAAATAACAGCAACATCAGTTTCTGCAGCTTCATCCAGAATTTTTTTATTCCTCAGACTGAAATCAATCATCGGGTGTGGACGCCCCACCGTGAATTCATCTTCGCCCAAATCAATGATGCAGTTCTCTTTACTTTTCCAGACATCATCCAACACATAATCCTTGTTCAGCGGCGAATTGCCATACACAAAACCGATGGTATCCTTAAAAATGAGTTGTGTTTCATCGCATAGTGTACCGCCACTGAATAGTCCGCGAATATATTTACGTCCCTTTCCTTTTGGCATTTTTATAGCAAGGGCAGCTATATTTTCATCAGCTTTCGCGATATCTGCTTTTATACCTGCAAGTTCTTTTCCCTGTGCCAGCGCGGCAGCAATCATACCGGTTTCTTCGAGTGTATTTGCCGCAATTGCCCCTGCCGATTCTATTTTTTTGCTGTCGCCGCCGATAAGAATCGCTACCACAGGTTTCTTTATTTTTTTTATCTCGGCAACAATCCTGTCAAGCACCTCTTCGTGAGGTGGTTTTGATATCAGCACTATAATTTCCGTTTGCGGATCATTGTTCAGTGCCAGTAAAGCCTGCAAAAACATAATGCCGCCAATTTCCTTTTTAAGGTCACGGCCGCCGGTACCAATTGCCTGAGAAATACCGGCACCGAAGTTCGATATTACACAGCTTACTTCCTGCAATCCCGTTCCTGATGCAGCAACAATACCAATATTGCCGCGGTTCACAACATTTGCAAATGCCAGAGGCGCTCCATTAATAATGGCTGTTCCGCAATCGGGGCCCATCACCAATAAACCTTTGGATGCCGCGTATTTCTTAAGTTCCAGCTCTTCTTCTATCGTAACATTATCAGAAAATATCATTACGTGAAGTCCATTCTTCAGCGCTTTCATTGCTTCGTGCGCAGCAAAACGTCCTGCAACAGAAATCAGTGAAAGGTTCGCGCCGGGTGCAGATTTCAGTGCACTTTCAAGACTCTTGGGTGCATAGGTAGATGTATCGTCGTCTTTTGTTCTCATTTTCTTAAACATGCCGTCAATACCGCCAAGCACGCTGTCAATGACTTCCTGTTTTTCTGCCTTCAGACAAATCAGCAAGTCATTATCTGAAATATCTTTGAATTCAGGAAGCAGCATTCCGGACATTTCCAAAATGGCCTTATTCTCTTTAGTTCCCATAACCACGGCAGAATCAGTGATGCCTTCAGTTTTGCGCAAATCTTTTGAAAGCAGCATCAGGCTCACCGAATCATAGTATTCGCCCTGTTTAACAATTCCTTTTATAATCATGATTTATATTTTTACTTGTAATCCATGAAATTTGTCTGAAACAAAAGTAAACAAAAATCCGCTGAGCATATCCGCCCCTGAGCTTTCGCCAACATTAAGAAGTTGTAAGATTAATGCATCATTTTCACTAAAACGTTTGTTGCAGAAAGATTGTGCGAAAATTTTAACAATTTCAGCAAAATATCCATCGGCAGCATGAACAATGCTGCTTTGTGAAATCAAATTTTTGGTTTGTGCCATGGATTTAATTCTCATTTGAAGCTCCCGTGATTTCTCGTTTCCGGAAAAAGCATCCGTCAAATTCAGTGCGAGCAATATTCCAACAATGAAGTCGTCGCCTGCAGGTGTTAATCCTTGTCCGAGACCGGAAAGTTTTTGAATCCCCGGTTCAATTTCACCCTTTCGCAATTGAGCAATAGCATTTTCAAAAGTTTCCAGCAGGTTCTTTTCAAAACCCGTTGCAAAATTCAATTTTCGCTGTTCGTCAAAAAGGAATGCCAGACTGTATTCCGAAGCATGAGAGGCTAGTGTTTGCTTCAAAGCATCAAGATTTTCCTTCAAAATGGTTTGCTCAGAATGCAGAATTTTCAGTTTTGAATCATACACAGGAATATCAGAAATATCAATACTTTCAATTCCAAATACAAATTTATCAGGCAATATCAGAATCTCCGCAGGCAATGCCCGCAGTTTGCTTTCAATTACAATGTTTACAGGTCCATTTCCAATAGCGGCAGAAACGAAGGAGAGAAGTTTACAGTTGGAATTATAATTCACCACCCGTTCAAAACGGCTGTGAACAGTATAGTGTCCTTCGGAAATACGGTCACCGCGGCTCAGGATCTTCATTGAATAAGGTATGAAAAAATCGTCACAAAAGTAACTAAAGAAACTGAAAATCAGAGAAGATTCAGATTCACCTCCAGCGCATTTTTCAAAATATCCATATCGCAATTAAACCCGGCAGCAGCAAGCGATGTAACAAATTCGTCATGCCTGCGATTTTTGCGATAATCGGGTTCTTTTGCAGGATGTTTAAGATAGCGGCCAAAGACCGAAATATCTTCAGAAACATTCAGAACTGCATGATACAGCACACGCCCTGATGCACGATAAATCGAAGAGCCAAGTATCTTTTTTTCTCCAATGGCAATATCGGAAATCCCTTTCGAATGCAGGTTTTGTATGCCGCATGTCTCAAGGGATTTGATGATGGCAGAATTTATTTTCGTAAAATACTGATGCGGGTCTTTCAGCTCAGTTGTTTCAAAAGCAACTGAAACAGCGAGCATGTGCGGGCTCAGCACCACACTTTCCCCACCGCTCGGACGCTTCATTACTTCAACGCCATCAGCTTCGGCATTTTCAATAATAACAGACGTTTCTATTTTATTCGATGCGCCCAGCACCACAACCATTTTAGCCGGTTGCCACACCAGACAATGAAAACCGTTGAAATCACCATCAATCAAAAATTTATCAGGAAGGTTGTATGATTGCAAAACAGCCTGCATAGAGAAATATTTTGAATTTTAAATGCTAAATTTTAGATTACCTAATTCTCACATTTGTTAAAAGATCAATCGCAAACCAATTTAAAATTTAGAATTCATCATTTATCATTTCATTTATGAATCGCTTTGTCAACCGCGTCAAATCCGGCTTCCATAAAAATTTCAGAAACGGTAGGATGTGCATGAATCGTTTGCGCAATATCATAAACAGTTCCTTCAATCTGCATATAGGCGGCGGCTTCTGCAATCATATCCGTTGCATGTGCGGCAATAATCTGCACTCCGAGCACCTGCCCGTATTTCTTATCTGAAAGTAAACGAACCATTCCTTCTGTATTACCTTCAATAAGCGCTTTTCCGTTTGCAGACAAAGGAAATTCATTCAGTTTGTAATCAATGCCTTCATCGTTAAGCTGCTGCTCGGTAAGTCCTATCTGCGCCATTTCCGGTACGGTGTAAAAATTCTGTGGCCATGATTTTAAATCAAATCTATCTTTAATTCCCTTGATGTGATTTATCAACCAGATACCCTGTGCTGACGCCACATGTGCCAGATAACTCAATCCATTCACATCTCCGATTGCGTAAAGTTCTTTAATACCGGTCTCCAGATTTTCATTCGTTTTTATATAACCGTCTTCGGTTAATGGAATATCAAAATCAGCTGCAGGGATAACAGCTTTCCGCATTGATGCGTTCAGCACCAGTTCTGCAACTATTTTCTCGTTGCCGACAATCAGCTCACCGTTTTTAAATTCGCCGATGTTATCTTCAGTGATAATGTTAATACCACTTTTTTTCATTCGCTTTGTAATGAAATCATTTAAAAAAGCATCGGCTTTTGGCAACAGTATTTCATCGGGAGCCACAAGCGTAACGTCTTTTCCAATGAGGTTAAAGAACTGCGCCATTTCAACAGCTACACCACCTTTTCCAACGATGGCAATACTTGCGGGAAGCTTCTCAATCGAAAGCAAATCTTCAATTTCAAGCAATCCCCTCTTATCGGCTTTAATCGTTGTTTTAGCCGGGTAACTTCCTGTTGCAATTATTATATGGTCACCTTCAATAGTTCTATTATCAACCGAAATAGTTCCAACGCCGGTAATCCGCGCCTCGCCGATAATTACATCCACACCATTTTTCTTCAGCAGATAACCTATACCTCCGCTGAGCTTTGCAGATATCTGTTTTGCACGAGCTTTCGCTTTTTCCCAATTAAAAACCAATTTCTTTTGGTCAATGCCGTCAATACCAAATTCGTCCGCAAGTTTCAAACGGTCCAAATAGCGAGCACTTTCAATAAGTGCTTTTGTAGGAATACAGCCCCAGTTCAGGCACATGCCGCCCATGTATTTCTTTTCAACCAGAGCGGCTTTCATACCTACCTGTCCGGCACGAATTGCTGCAACATAACCGGCAGGACCGGCGCCAATAATAATTACATCGTACTTCATACGTTCAATATTATAAAATAATTTTCAAGAACATCATTTATTACTCAATTACCAGCGAAACCGGTTCATTCAGGTATCCCATTACTGTATTTACAAAACGCGACACCTCACCGCCATCCACAATTCTGTGGTCAACAGAAAGTGACAACGGCATCATAATTCCTTTAACTACGTTATCACCTTTAAAAACAGGACGTTCAATAATACGGCCGATTCCCAGTATTCCCGCCTGCGGATAATTTATCACCGGCACCGCATACAGTCCGCCGATAGAGCCGTAACTGGTAATAGTGAATGTGCCGTCCTTCATATCATCCATGGTAAGTTTTCGTGTACGAGCCTTTTCGGCAAGCTCATTCACTTTTTGAGCAAGCTCCAGAATGCTGAGTTTATCGGCATCGTGAATAACAGGAACTACCAACCCGTCTTCTGTATCTACCGCAATCCCTATGTTGTAGTAATTCTTGTAAATCATTCTGTTGTTTTCCAGATCAAGCTGACTGTTCAGTTGTCTGTGTTTCTTCAGTGCCTGTGCCGTGGCTTTCAGAATGAAGGGCAGGTAACTCAGCTTGATTCCTTTTTCAGCAAATTTTACTTTGTACTTATCTCTTACCCGGACCAGTTCAGATATTTCCACCTCCTCATGAATCGTCATGTGCGCAGCATTGTGCTTGCTGTTAATCATATTCTTGGCAATGGTCTTTCGTATCTGGCTCAGCGGCTCATACGTTATCCGCTCGCCTAAATCCGGAATGCGGCTTCTTGCCTGATCTATTACACGCTGCGAACCTTCTGAATATTTACGGATGTCATCGGTCATTACACGATTACCGGGGCCGGTGCCTTTCACCTGATCAATATCGACCCCGAGTTCTTTTGCAAGTGCCCGGGCAACAGGTGTTGCAAGTGCTTTCTTCTTTACAGCGACTTTCTCTTCAGGAGGTGTTTCAAGTCCTTCATTGCTCGATGGCAGATATGCCGAAGATCCGGCTATTTCAAGGGTTCCGACAACACCTGCACCGCCTTCTTCAACAGCTTCCTCTACAAGTTCCTTCTTCACTTCTTCAACAGCGGCGGCACCTTCCACACCCGGCATCTCAATTTCAACAAGCGGTTCACCTACTTTAACCACCTCTCCAACTTTGCCGTACATGGCAGCAACCACACCTGTTTTAGGACAGGGAATATCAGTCACCACTTTGTCTGTTTCCATCTTCAGCAGCGCATCGCCCGATTGTATTGACTGTCCCTTGGCCACGTACCATTCAACAATGGTACCTTCATCAAGGCCTTCACCGATATCAGGAAAATTGAAAATATATCTCATCACACAGTCATTTAGAATTTAACTACTTTTTCCATTTCATAAAAAATCTTATCTGCCGTTTGCAGATAATGCGGTTCGCCTTTGGGAAGCGGAACAATAATATCAAATCCACACACCCGTTTCGGGGGTGCCTGCAGATACAGAAATGCTTCTTCATTAGCAATGGCGGTCACTTCAGCACCAACACCATAGGTAAGCGGCTCCTCCGATACGAACAATAAACGTCCTGTTTTGCGCACCGATGCTGCAATGGTTTCCCTGTCAATCGGGTAAATCGTGCGCAAATCAATCAGCTCCGCACTGATGCCGGATTGTTTTGCCATTACCATAGCTTTTTGGACTTCGCGAATCATGGCTCCGTAAGCCACAACCGTAATGTCTGTTCCGGAAGTTACCACTTTTGCTTTGCCAATGGGAATGCTGTATTTTTCTTCCGGCACTTCCTGCTTGATGGCACGGTAGATGCGTTTGGGTTCCATGAACATAATCGTATCATTGCTTTCAATGGCCGATATCAGCAAACCCTTGGCATCGTAGGGAGTTGAAGGAATCACCACTTTCAGACCGGGTATGTGTCCATAAAGCGCCTCCATACTTTCAGAATGATGTTCAAGAGCATTGATGCCTCCACCGTAGGGAAAACGGATGACCATAGGCGTGCTGTACTTACCTCGTGTACGGTTGTGCATGCGCGATGCATGTGATATAATCTGATTGAAGGCAGGGTATACAAAACCGCAAAACTGAAGTTCCACAACAGGCCGCAATCCAGCGACTGCCATACCCACGGCCGTTCCAACAATAGCCGATTCGGCAAGCGGAGAATCGAATACACGCTTCTCGCCATATTTCTGCTGCAGTCCTTCCGTAACGCGAAACACCCCACCTTCAACACCGGCATCCTCACCATAAATTATTACATTGCCGTCTTCGGCAAGTTTTAAATCAAGAGCATTGTTCATGGCCTGAACCATATTCATTACTTTCATTTCCGGCCCTCCTTCCATTTTAAGAATTTCTCATATTCCCGCTGCTGATTCTTCAGGTCGTCGGGAATATCGTTATACATATAATTGAAAACATCCGCAAGCGGATATTCAGGCACGGCTTCGGCTTCAGCAAACTGCCGGTCCACTTCATTTTTATAATCGGCGCTGAGCCGGGTTTCCAGCTCCTCGCTCCATAATTTCTTGTCCAAAAGATATAACTTCAGGCGGTTCAAAGGGTCGGTTTCAGCCCAAAATTCCTCGTCTTCTTTTGTACGGTATTTTGTAGGATCATCAGACGTTGTATGGGCTCCACGACGGTAAGTCAGTGCTTCGATAAGCACCGGTCCGTTTCCGTTACGCGCAAATTCCGTTGCAAAATCAATGGCAGCGTACATGGCAAAGAAATCGTTGCCATCCACTTTAATACCGGGCATTCCGTAAGCAAGCGCTTTAACGGCAATATTCACCGACGCCGTTTGCTTTTTAAACGGAACGCTTATCGCGAATTGATTGTTCTGGACAATGAAGATTACCGGTACTTTCCACACGGCGGCATAATTGAGCGCTTCATGAAAATCGCCTTCTGATGTGCCGCCATCGCCCACAAACGTATAGACAACATCTTTCGTTCCTTTAAATTTAATTGAATATCCGATGCCGGCAGCGTGCAATAGTTGTGAAGCTATCGGAACCGACATCGGCATCATATTCTTTACATTCTTGAATGCGCCGCCGTCTTCATATCCCATAAAATCCATGAATATCTCTTTGAGCGAAGCTCCTTTGGCAAGCCATGCTCCCATTTCCCTGAATGCCGGAACCAGCCAGTCATCTTCTTTCATCAGAAAACCGAGCGGTGCCGATATTGCCTCCTGTCCAAAATTCGGTGGATAGGTGTACATGCGTCCCTGCCTCTGGTATGAAACTGCCATCATGTCAGCAGTTCGTGCAAAAAGCATCTTTTTCCAGGCATCCAAAACCTGCTGGTCATCCAACTTCGGACGCCATTTTTTATTTATCAACTTCCCCTGCTTGTCGTAGATGCAAAGGATTTTATCTTCAAGCGGATTAAATTCGTCAAACATGGTGTTCTGTTTAATTATTTATAACGCATCTAAATTACCAAGAATTATTCCACCGCTGATAACGGGAGGCATGCTATATATCAGCATATGCAAATAATCATATTTTATAAACAGCGCATGAGAGCTTTGTATACTGAGAAAATAAACTTTAATGACGATTTCTACTTTAGTAAAAATTTGAACATCACGAATATAGTGATAATTCGTGCCTTTTTCAATACTTTTGCAGAATATAACACAATATAAATAATGGAAACGGCCGATATTCTTGTGATAGGTGGTGGTGCATCGGGTCTGCTTGCAGCAGGAACCGCAGCAAGCAAAGGCAAAAAGGTTGTTATTCTTGAACGCATGCCTCGCCCCGCAAGGAAGTTGCGAATTACCGGAAAAGGCAGGTGCAACATCACAAACATAGCGCCCATAAAAGAATTTCTGCAACATACTGGTCCCGACAACCGCTTTCTGAATCCTGTTTTTTCCCGTTTTTTCTCCGGGGAACTCATCGCATTTTTGAACTCAATTGGAATAAAGACTATCACTGAGCGCGGCGGCAGGGTTTTCCCCGAAGGCGGTGATGCAAAAATTGTAACAGACAAACTAGTTTCATGGGCCGAAAGGCAGGGCGTGAAAATTCAATGCGGCATTCGTGTAATGAGCATCATCCGGAAAGAAAATACTGTAACAGGTGTTATGACTGACAATGGAACGGTTATTCATGCGCCGGCTGTAATACTCGCCAGCGGTGGATGCAGTTACCCATTAACAGGTTCGACGGGCGACGGATATACTATTGCCTCTGAATTGGGGCATTCTGTTAAGACACCATTACCTGTTCTTGTACCACTCAATATTACCGCGAAAAGCCTTGAGGCACTTGCAGGACTTGAACTAAAAAATGTGCGGGTCAACGTTTTTGTTGAGGAAATAAAATGCGGTGATGCTTTTGGCGATATGACTTTTACAGGCAACAGCATCAGCGGTCCCATTATCCTTTCGCTGAGCAGGCGATATATGCAGGATATTACCGACGGAAAAAAGGTAGTATTCATGCTCGATCTGAAACCTGCATTGAATAACAGTAAGCTCGACCTTCGCCTGATTCGTGAAATAAATGCTGACGGCAAACGCACATACAGAGCCATGCTGAACAGCCTGTTACCCATGAAGCTCATACCTGAATTTGTGAAGATGGCAAAGATTCCCCAGATAAAACCGGCAGCACATTTATCACCGGATGACCGTAATAAAATACGCTTGCTGTTAAAAGGCATGCCTCTTGAAATATGCGGACATCGAGGCTTTGAAGAGGCCATTGTTACTGCCGGAGGTGTAAGCACCGCTGAAATAGACCCAACAACAATGGAATCCAAACTAATAAAAAATCTTTATTTTGCAGGTGAAGTTATTGACCTCGATGCCGATACCGGTGGTTATAACCTGCAGATTGCCTTCTCTACCGGCTGGCTGGCAGGAATGTCGGCTGCAACAAAATAACCGTATATTATCATTAATTGCAGTTAACGTGCGTTAACAACCGTATCATTTTGTTTTTGCAAAATAAATTCATAATATTGTAAAAACATCGGATATGAAAAAACTACTTACTTTTTTTGTAATCGCATGCATGTTCTCGTCGGTGTCACCGGCACAACAGACTGATGATGCCTGCCTGCTGCCCATTCAGAAAAACGGTAAATGGGGATTTATTGACACAACAGGAAAAATTGTGATTGAACCTGTTTATAGCTGGGCCGGAAAATTTATTGAAGGTCGTGCCATGGTAAATCAGGGCGGTACGCTGAGTGAGTACATCAAGCCAATGGATGGAAAATTCGGCTTCATTGATAAAAGCGGGAAGCTGGTTGTTCAGTGTCTTTATGAAATCGCGACCGATTTCTGCAGTGGGCGGGCAAAAGTTCTCATCGGAGATAAATACGGCTTTGTTGACCCTGACGGAAAAGTAGCTATCCCTGCTATTTATGAGGATGTATCGGAATTCAGGGACGGGCTTGCCGTAATCACCATCAATGAAAAATACGGCGTCATCGACGTCAACGGAAAAGTAGTTCTGGAACCTGTTTACAAAACAGCTCCCTTTTTCGATGAAGGTTTTTCAACGATGGGGTATATCTTTAATAAAGGTCTGATGAACCGTCATGGCAAATACGTTACAGATACCATTTTCTTCGATATTCAAACAATGAAAAACGGCCTGGCTACAGTAATCACGGTTGATTCAGCGCGCTATGGTATGGTTGATTCAACGGGCCGAATGGTAATTCATACCGGGTACGGTTACCTGAGTTATTTTTCGGAGGGTCTGTGCCCTGCCAATGACAGTGGCGTTTTTCGTATTGATGTACTTGCGGTGGATGGTGGCAAATGGGGCTATATTGATATGAATGACAAATGGGTGATACCGCCTCAATATGAAGACGCGTCCATGTTTAATGAAGGACTAGCAGTTGTGAAGAAAAACGGCAAATGTGGTGTTATCAATAAAGAAAACAAAATGATTATCCCCGCTAAATATGCATCCATTTCGCAGTTTCGAAGTGGCATTGCATCGTTCACGCAGGACGGCAAAAGCGGTCTTATGGATGTCAAAGGCAAAGTGATTGTAAAACCGGAATACGACGCAGTTTACACGAATGCATCCGGGAGCAGCGTGGTAGTCAAGGGAAGAAAATACAACGAGTATTATGACATCAGTGATTACGGAAAATCAGGTGTGATAGATAAAACAGGTAAGCTGATCCTTCCGTTGATTTATGCATCGGTGAGCTCACTTAAATATGGGTTTTATGAACTCACACTCAAAGACGGTCTTGAAGGCTACGCCAACAGCAAGGGTAAAATCATCTGGGAACCCTCTAAATAGAAGTTAGACAACAGATAATAGACAAAAGACGAAAGGAACAAATAAAAGCAGAGAATTCGGCAATTGAGATGTGTCGTTTTTTCGCTTTTAGATTTTTGCTTTTAGTTGTTTTTCCAGCTCATCAATGCGTTTTGCAAGCTTTGAGAGATTGCGGAAGTGAACGTAAACGCGGCGGTATTCCGAAACATTGAACGCCGGTGAACCCTGCATAATTTCGTTTTCCGCAACATTACTGCCAATCCCCGACTGTGCAGCAACCTTAACATTATCGGCAACGGTAAGGTGACCAACAATTCCAACCTGTCCGCCAATCATACAGTTTTTACCTATTTTACTTGAGCCGGCAACGCCGCTTTGTGCAGCCATCACCGTATTTTCACCAATCTCAACATTGTGGGCAACCTGTATCAGGTTATCGAGTTTAACGCCTTTACGGATGATGGTAGAACCCAGTGTTGCTCTGTCAATAGCAGTATTGGCGCCTATTTCAACATTATCTTCAATAACTACATTTCCAATCTGAGCCACTTTTTTATAATTTGCGTCCTGCTGAGGGGCAAAGCCAAAACCATCGGCACCAATCACAGCACCTGCATGAATAGTGCAGTTAGCACCAATTACATTTTCAGAATAGATTTTCACTCCGGAGAAGAGCGTAGTGCCATTTGCTATCGTCACATTATCGCCCACATAACACTGTGGATAAATTTTCACGTTATTTCCAAGCTTCACGTTTTCGCCGATAAAAGCAAATTCACCTACATAGCAATTCTCCCCAACAGAGGCTGTTTCGGAAATAAATGACTGTTTTGAAATTCCAACCTTATTGAGTTTAATCTGATTGTAAATCTCCAGCAGGCTGGCAAAAGCCATATAACTATTTTCAACCCGTACAAGCGTACATTTTACAGTGGTTTCCGGCACAAAATCATTATTAACAATAACAATGGAAGCGTCAGTAGTATAGATGTACTGCGTATAAGCGGGATTCGCGAGAAAGGACAAAGAGCCGGCTTTCCCCTCTTCAATTTTTGAAAGTGTATGAACCGAAGCATTGGAATCTCCATCAACAGTGCCTTTGAGAAGTTCCGCGATTTGTTTTGCTGTAAATTTCATTTCGATAAATTAATTTAGAATATTATTTATAATCATTTCGTTACGGTGCAATCCTTGGGATAGCAAAGGAAATTGCGCGTTACGGGTTTCGAAAGATGCGCAACATCCACAAGGTCGCTGCACTCAGTAATATCAACCACTTCACCACCACGGAACAAAATATTTATTCTGTCAAAACCGGGATGATAGGCATGGTTATCAACCGAGCCGTGAAAGACAAAATAATCTATTCCATCATCATCATATCCGTAGATTTCACCGGTCTTCTGTCGTATTCTGTTAATATAAGCATCGTCAAACGGCAGTTCCTGCATCTCTATTCTGAAAAGATGCCTGTTCACCAGCCGGCCGCACAAGTCGGCAAGTATTTTATCGTTGCTGCGCTGCCACACTTTAATAGAAAGCAATACGTCAACATCATCCAATTCGGAAAAAGCACCGAGCAGCGTGCTGTCATTTGTAAAATCAGAAGTAGTAAATCGGTTATGAAGAAATAATGAAAGTGCGGGTGATGCAAACAGATTGTGTCCCTTTTCGGCTAGCCAGCGTGCCCGCTGAAGAATTTTAATAATAAGATGTTCAGCTGCCAGTACCGTTTTATGAAGATATACCTGCCAGTACATCAGCCTCCGCGAAACCAGAAATTTTTCAATTGAATATACGCCTTTAGAATCGACCACCAATTCGTCATTTTTCACATTCAGCATTTTTATAATACGGTCGGTGCCGATTATTCCTTCGGAAACGCCGGTATAAAAGCTGTCGCGGGTTAGATAATCGAGACGGTCAACATCAAGCTGACTTGAAACCAGCTGATGCAGGAATTTTTTAGGATGAGTATGTTCAAAAATTGCCAGTGCCACCGAAAGGTTCCCGTCAAAAATACTATTCAATCCGCGAATAAAAAGTGATGAAAGCTGCTCATGACCCAAGTTTTCGGTAATGCTGTGTTCGAGAGCATGAGAGAATGGACCATGCCCGATGTCGTGCAACAAAATTGCCAGATACAAACCGTGGGCTTCTTCCTTCGTAATGTTACAATCTTTAAAACGCAGTGTTTCCACCGCGCGCGTCATAAGATGCATGCTGCCCAACGCATGTGCAAAGCGTGTATGCAGGGCCCCCGGATAAACAAGCGGTGTTAAACCAAGCTGCTTAATTCTGCGCAAACGCTGAAACCATGGGTGTTCCACCACATCAAAGGCAAGTTCATCGGGTATGTTTACAAACCCGTAAATCGGATCGTTAAAGATTTTTCTCTTGTTCAACAATGTTCCTTTCACTGAAATAATGACTAATTTTGAGCTTCAAAATATGGCCGGCACTTACTGAATCAAAATTCAAGCCGCCAATATTACAATTTTTTTTAAAGTTTCCTGTTATACAATTGTGCAAAAATAGAACATAGAACATTATGGCGAAAATTAAAATATTATGGGTCGACGATGAAATTGACCTGCTTAAACCGCATATTTTATTTTTAAAAGAAAAAGGATACGACGTTTTTACGTCAAACAATGGCAACGAAGCCCTTGATATGATTAAAACGCAGACCTTCGATATAATCTTTCTTGATGAGAACATGCCGGGATTATCGGGATTGGAAACACTTTCTCAAATAAAAAATAGTTTGCCCAACATTCCGGTTATTATGATTACCAAAAATGAGGCAGAGGACTTAATGGAAGATGCCATTGGCAAAAGCATCTCCGATTACCTGATTAAACCCGTAAATCCAAATCAGATATTATTGGTTCTAAAGAAAAATCTGGAAAACAAAAGGATTCTTGGTGAAAAAACCGCACACGCCTATCAACAGGAATTTCGTTCTATCAGCAACGGGTTATCGCCGAGGATGAGTTCACGGGAATGGATTGATGTTTATAAAAAATTGGTTTTCTGGGAGCTTGAACTCGAAAAATCGAACGACAACAGCATGAGCGAAGTGCTGAACATGCAAAAGAAGGAAGTCAGTGTAATGTTCACCAAATTCTATGAAGCACATTACATGGACTGGCTCAGCGGCAAAGATGCCGACATCCCGACCTTATCGCACACCTTGCTTAAGGAACGGCTGTTTCCGCTATTCAACAGTCCTAATCGTGTGCTGTTTATACTCATTGACAATCTGCGCTATGACCAGTGGAAAGTACTGCAACCTGTAATAGAAGAATATTACCGGGTAATTAATGACGATATGTTTTACAGCATTTTGCCTACAGCAACACAATATGCGCGTAATGCTATTTTCTCAGGTCTGCTTCCGTCTGAAATTGAAAAAAAATATCCGAAATACTGGGTGGAAGAAATGGAAGAAGGTACAAAAAACCAGTTTGAGTCGGAACTTTTTGGAGAGCTGCTGAAACGCTACGGAAAAGACATCAAATACAGTTATAACAAGATATTGAACCATGCTGCCGGAAAACGATACGTCGAAAACTTCTCGAATATCCTGCAAAATAAATTAAACATTTTGGTGTATAATTTCGTTGATATGCTTTCGCATGCACGCACCGAGATGGAAGTGATACGCGAACTTGCCGACGACGAATCGGCATACCGCTCCCTCACCCTTTCGTGGTTCTCCCATTCACCACTTTTTGAAGTAATCCGCATGGCATCTGAACACGCCATCAGTATAGTAATTACCACCGACCACGGTTCTGTAAAAGTTACAAATCCCGTCAAGGTGATTGGAGATAAAAACACCAATACGAACCTACGTTACAAGCTCGGAAGAGCTCTTGATTATGACCGGCGTGAGGTATTTGAAGTTCGCAATCCACAAGACATTTACCTTCCAAAGGTCAATGTCAGCACTTCGTATATTTTTTGCCGGGAGAACGACTTCTTTGCCTATCCGAATAACTACAATTATTATGTTAATTATTACCGCAACACCTTTCAGCATGGCGGACTCTCGCTCGAAGAAGCCCTGATTCCATTCATTCATCTGGAGCCGAAACAGTAGCGGAAATTATACGACTTCATATGCAATTCACCTGCACCGAACTAAACCAGCTGCCCGATGCCGCCCGGGCATTGATAGCGGCACATCCTGATGCACGCCTGTTTGCATTTTCCGGAAAAATGGGCGCCGGAAAAACAACACTGATAAAAGTTCTGTGTGAAACACTGGGCGTGGAAGGAAACACAAGCAGTCCCACCTTTACCATTGTCAACGTGTATAAATCATCCGTTCACGGAGAAATATTCCATTTTGATTTTTACAGAATAAAAGACATACGCGAAATCTTCGATATTGGCTACGAAGAGTATTTTTACAGTGGTAATTATTGCTTCATTGAATGGCCCGAAAAAACGACAGAACTTCTACCACCCGAAACCGTTTCCGTTACTATTGATGTTGATGAAAATAGCGGAAACCGATTGATTCACTTTTAGGAAATAAAAGGTTCTCAGCAGCGCGTGTTTCATTCAAAACTATTCGCGATAGATGAATTTGCCTGCCCCTACCAACAAATTCTTGCCCATCGTAAATATTATTTCGTATCTTTATATTTCTGTTTTTATGAATAATTGAACGATGAATACTACTAAAAAGGGGTTTCTGAAATACGCACAATCGGAGCATTTGATGCCGCAAACCGAAATGCTGGAAACCAAAAGGCAAAGGGCAAAATTCTCTATCGGCGTTCCCCGCGAAATAGCATTTCAGGAAAACCGCATTGCACTCGTTCCCGAAGCAATCGGCGTTTTAATTAATAACGGACATCAGGTCTTTGTTGAATCAAACGCAGGTAAATCGGCACATTTTCCCGACCATGAATACAGTGAGGCCGGCGCACAAATTGTTTTTTCTCCCGAAGAAATTTTTAAAACCGATATTATTTTTAAAGTGGCTCCGCCCCTGCTCTCTGAAATTGAAATGCTGAAACCGCGTTCATCCATATTTTCGGCACTCAACCTGCCGGGGCAAAACAACGAGTATTTCAAACGCCTTTCGGCAAAAAAAATTACGGCACTTTCGTACGAACACATCAAGGACAGAACAAACGGTTACCCGGTAATCAGATCACTCAGCGAAATTGTAGGAACAACAGCTATTTCATTGGCCGCGGAATACCTAAGCAGCATAGAATATGGCAAAGGCAAAATTTTAGGTGGTTTTTCAGGCATCACGCCCGCCGAGGTAGTAATTATTGGTGCGGGCACCGTTGGCGAATTTGCTGCACGTACCGCACTTGGAATGGGAGCATTGGTCAAGATTTTTGATGATAATATTTTTAAACTCAGAAGTATTCAAAATAAGTTGAACCAGCGTTTATTCACTTCAGTGATTCAACAAAAAGTTCTTATCAAAGCGCTCCGTTCAGCCGATGTGGTAATTGGAGCTTTGCATTCACCATCCGGAAGTATTCCTTGTGTTATTACCGAAGATATGGTCCGCGAAATGCCCAACGGCTCCGTTCTTATTGATGTCAGTATTGCTCAGGGCGGGTGTATTGAAACATCCCGCTGTACGAACCATACGCATCCCGTTTTTAAAAAACACGGCGTTACGCATTACTGTGTGCCGAATATTGCCAGTAAAGTACCTCACACCGCCTCCTACGCTTTGAGCAACTTTTTTGCGCCTATCATTTCCAGAATAGGTGAAGAAGGCAGCCTGAGCAACCTTCTTAAGTCCGATTCCGGAGTAAGAGCAGGAGTATATATTTATAATGGCATCCTAACCAACGAATATATCAGTAAAACATACAACATTCCCTTCCAGGATATTGAGCTTCTGATGGCCGCATTTCATTGATTTTGCCATAGAACGCGTCTTATTTTGCCGATTTGGCTAAATATATTTGCACGAAAACTAGGATTTACTAATTTTGCCGGCTGAAATGGCAAGACAAATAACTATAACAAATACGGTAAGCATATCCGGCAAAGGATTGCACACCGGACAGGAGGTCACGCTTACATTTAAGCCTGCCCCTGAGGATTTTGGATACGTTTTTAAGAGAACGGATATTGAAGGTCAACCTATGATTCATGCGCTGGTTCAGCATGTTGTGGACACCAGCCGCGGAACCAGTATTGAAGAAAATGGAGCCCGCGTCAGTACCATAGAACATACGCTGGCAGCACTCAAAGGCCTGTCAATAGACAACGTTCTGATGGAAATCAATGGTGAAGAAACGCCGATTCTGGATGGCAGCTCAAAAGAAATTGTAGCCATTCTGAAAAGTGCTGGTCTTGTAGAGCAGAACGTTGAAAAAAAATATATTGAGCTAAAATCCAATGTAATATACAACGATCCGGTTCGTAAAGTAGAAATGATTGCCATTCCCAGTGATACCTTCAAGGTATCGTGCATGATTGATTATGACACAACTGTTCTGGGAACACAGTTTGCAACATTGGACGACATTGACCAGTTTGCCGATAAAATTGCATCAAGCAGAACCTTCGTGTTTTTACATGAGCTTGAATATTTGATTGATAATGACCTTATCAAAGGCGGTGACTTGAATACTGCCATTGTTTTTATCAACCGCATTATTTCGCAAAAAGAACTGGAACACCTCGCCAAAGTATTTAATAACCCAAAAGTTACAGTACTTAAAGAAGGCATCCTGAACAACCTTGAGTTAAATTTTCCGAATGAACCGGCCCGCCATAAACTGCTTGATGTTGTTGGTGACCTTGCACTTCTTGGAGCCACACTTAAGGCACATTTAATTGTTAAGCGTCCGGGACATTTTTCAAATGTTCAGTTTGCGAAACAAATTAAAGCAGAGTCATCGATAACCAAACCTGAAAAAATAGCTGTGGAATCGACATGGGACCTTATCAAGAAAAAGCCCCTGTACGATATCATGCATATACAGAAGACATTGCCACACCGCTACCCTCTTCTGCTTATCGATAAAATCATCGACATGGATGAAACCCGCATTACCGGGCTGAAAAATGTTACGATGAATGAGCAGTTTTTTACCGGGCATTTTCCACAAGAACCGGTAATGCCGGGTGTACTCATTGTGGAAGCCATGGCGCAGGTTGGCGGAATCTTCGCACTGAGCCGGGTTCCCGATCCTGAAAATTATATCACTTATTTCCTGAAAATAGAAAATGCCCGCTTTAAAAACAAGGTAGTTCCCGGCGATACTATCATTTTTAAACTTGAACTGATGGCACCTATCCGCAGAGGTATTTGCCATATGCGTGGCGTTGCGTATGTGAATGATAAAGTTGTGATGGAGGCCGAATTGCTTGCTCAGATCGTTAAAAACGTGAAAAAATGAACCAGCCCCTTGCCTATGTTCATCCTCAGGCCAAAATTGCCAACAATGTTGGAATAGAGCCGTATGTATTTATTGACAAAAATGTTGAGATTGGGGAAGGAACATGGATTGGGCCAAATGTAACCATACTTGAAGGCGCCCGCATCGGAAAGAATTGCAAGATATTTCCAGGCTCAGTTATTTCGGCCATGCCACAAGATCTCAAGTACAGCGGCGAAGACAGCATTGTTCGGATTGGCGATAATACCACAATCCGCGAATTTGCCACTATTCACCGGGGCACACGGGCTAATTACGAAACAACTATTGGGAGCAACTGTTTGTTAATGGCTTATGTTCATGTAGCACACGATTGCATTATCGGGAACAACGTAATATTGGCGAATTCAGCCGCACTTGCAGGTCATATCCGCATCGACGACTGGGCCATAGTCGGAGGCCTGGTTGCTATCCACCAGTTTGTTAATATTGGAATTCATTCCTTTATTGGCGGCGGCGGGTTGGTGAGAAAAGACGTTCCGCCTTTCTGCAAAGCAGCAAGAGAGCCGCTTTCCTTCTCAGGAATCAACTCTATCGGTCTCAGAAGAAGAGGTTATTCTTCCGAAAAAATCAAAGAAATTCAGGATATCTACCGCATCATTTTTGTAAAAGGATTTAATGTAACTCAGGCATTGCGGATTGTGGAGGCTGAAATGCCTGCAACACCTGAGCGGGATGAAATTATTTCTTTTATATCAGGCAGCCAGCGCGGTATCATGAAAGGTTATACCCGCAACGCAAAGGAAAAATAAGCGGGGAGCAACATGACAATTGAACTTCAGCATGTTTCTAAGAGCTTTGGCAAACAGGCGGTAATCAGCGATTTTACCCACACCTTCCTGCCGGGGCAGTGTTATGCCGTCACCGGCCCTAACGGGTCCGGCAAATCAACGCTGTTGAAGCTAATTGCAGGTTTTATGCTCCCGGGTGAGGGAAAAGTCATTTATAATCTTAACAATAAAAATATTCCCGATAACGAAGCATTTACACACATTGCCGTTGCTGCGCCCTATCTTGAGCTTATTGAAGAGTTCAGTCTGCAGGAAATGATTCGGTTTCATTTCGGGTTTAAACCTCTTACCCAAACCTATAAAGAAAACGACCTCTTTGATTTGTTAGGTTACCCTCAGTTCAGGGATAAAATTTTACGCGATTTTTCGTCAGGTATGAAACAGCGCGTTAAATTACTCCTTGCTTTACTCAGCGAAGTCCCTGTGATACTGCTTGATGAACCTTGTACCAATTTGGATCAGGATGGTATAGACTGGTATATAAACCTGACAAATAGCTCATTAGCCAACAGGCTTATCATCATATTTTCAAACGACAAAAAATATGAATTCCCGTTTTGTTCTTCCACAGTGAGACTTTCAGAATACGGGGCGTTCTCCTGATTTATTGCCGATTAACTTGTTTTCCTGCAAATTGTTATGAGATAAATTTTTATATTTGAAAAAAAAATCGCAAATTTGCAACCCATTTAAAAAAAATTCTAACATTTTAAGTTTAACATTATGCCAGTAAAAATCAGATTACAGAGACATGGTAAAAAAGGTCAGGCCTTTTTCCATATTGTAATTGCCGATGGTCGTGCACCTCGTGACGGGAAATTTAAAGATAAAATTGGCACGTACAACCCACTCACCAGACCAGCAACTATCAGCATTGACTTCGACAAAGCCCTTGATTGGGTACAAAAAGGTGCACGCCCGACAGGAACTGTCCGCGCAATCCTTTCTTACAAAGGAGTTATGATCAAGAGCCATCTTCTCAAAGGTGTTGCTAAAGGAGCCCTTACACAGGAACAGGCTGAAGCCAAGTTCCAGGCATGGGTAGCCGACAAGCAAGCTCAAATCGACGCAAAACGCAAAATGCATGAGATGTCGAAAAGAGATGTTATTAAAAAACGCCTTGAAGCAGAAGCCCGCGTAAACATTGCCAAAGCAGACATGCTCGCGAAGAAAAGAGCCAAAGCGCTTGATGAACTTAACGCGAAAAGGGATGCTGAAGCAGAAGCACCTGCAGAAACACCTGCTGATGCTCCTCAAATTGAAACGACAGAACAGGAAAACAACGAATAGTTTTCATTTGTCTTTTCTCCGATGACACAAAATGATTGCTTTTGCCTTGGTAAAATCCTGAAATCATTCGGGTACAAGGGAGATGTAATGATTCTGGTTCAAATCGGACTTGCAATGGATTATGAAAAAATGGAATCATTTTTTGTTGAAATAGACAATAAACTGGTTCCATTTTTTATTGAATCTATCGATTCGCGAAGCGAAGACCTGATGCTGGCACACTTTGAGGATATCAATTCGTCTGATGATACACAATTAATTCTCGGTAAAAATGTCTGGCTCCCACAGGAATTACTTCCGGCCAATATTGACGATCAAAAAGCCTTGCGCCTGTTAATCGGATTCAATGTCATTGACAAAGAAAAAGGGAATATCGGGCAGCTTGACGGCTACATACACATGACTCATCAGGACGTGATTCGTATTAAATCCGGCAAGCATGAGATACTGCTGCCTGCGGTGGCTGAAGTTATATCGCGCATCGACCGCCGCAAAAAAGAAATTCATGTGAATGCACCCGAAGGACTGATTGACTTCTACCTTCAATGAAACCCGCTTTCCGATTTAAACAATTTAGTATTGACGACTCAGGCTGTGCCATGAAAATTGGTACTGATGCGGTATTGCTTGGAGCCATGGCCGCAGCGAATGCCCCGGCACGAATTCTTGACGTGGGAACCGGATGCGGCATTGTGGCGCTGATGCTGGCACAACGCTTCCCGTCAGCCATTATTGACACTATTGAAATCGATAATTTTGCTTCTGAAAAAGCACAACAAAACTTCATCGCCAGTCCGTGGAAAGATAATTTGAGTGTGAGCAATATTTCATTACAAAAATTTCTCACTTCCGCTACTTCACACTATGACCTAATTGTATCGAATCCTCCCTATTTCAACAGAAGCCTTCGAAATCCGGATAAAGCAAAAACAATTGCACGGCATGACGACGAATTACCGCTTGAAGATTTGTTGCACGGCGCGTCTATTTTACTGAAGAGAGGTGCACCATTGTGGATTATTCTGCCTCGCGAAAACGTTCAAAAAGCAATTCTGACAGCTCTTTCACAGAAATTATTTCTGAATCAGCAAACAGATATCATGGCCGTTGGCGGGAAAAATGCGAAACGAAGTATTCTTGCATTCACGAAAGAAGAAAGCAGAGAGTGCATCCCTAAAGAGCTCCATATTAAAGAAACGAACGGCAATTACAGCAGCGATTTTACAAATCTTTGCAAGGAGTATTACCTTGGTTTTTAAAATTGATGCCGAAGGATTATGGTTCAATTTTTGTTGTTTGCCGGATTCTGAAAAATATTAATTTTTATTTCAAAACTATAATAATATGAAGCAATCATTCATTCAAAAAAGTGTTCTACTGCTTGTCGTTGCCGGCACCATGTTCCTCTTCGGAACAAAAAGTTACGGTCAGACGGTTTATTCATGCGACAGTAAATACGATGCGGACGTCAAAGTCTTTGTTGTAGACAGCAAGTACGATGCAGACCTTATTGTTTACAAATGCAGCAGTAAATATGACGCCACCGGCAATGAAGGACTGTGGTTCTTTACCGATAGCAAGTACGACGCCAAGAAAAAAATATTTTTTGTTGACAGTAAGTATGACGCAGACTTACTGATATACATTACTGACAGTAAATATGACGCCCAATGGCGTAACTCGTCAAAGAAACAATTTATGTATTAAGCTTTCAGCAGGTATTGCGATAGCTCAACCAGATTAATACCGTCGAAATTTCCGCTGCTCATCATCAATAGATTGGTGTCGGGATAAGACATTGATTTCAGCTTTTGTACAAGGGCAGCAGAATCGGTAAGTACTATCATTCCTGCCTTTCCAAAAGCATCCGTCACCTCCTGCTCACTTACGGGCGGAAGTTTTTTATGTTCAATGGTGTGTTTGTTGAAATACACGATGGCAATATCGCAAGCATCCATGGCGCCGTAATACTGCGAAAGAAATTCTTTGTTCAGGCTGCTGAATGTATGAAGCTCCATGCAGCCGACAAGTATCCTATTCGGGAATTGCGATTTCACGGCTTCTACCGTAGCTTTGAGTTTTGAGGGCGAATGCGCAAAGTCTTTGTATACATTGCACGTTTCATTTTTCGCAATTAATTCAAGCCGTTTTGCTGCCCCGGAAAAAGTAGAAATTGCCGCAAAATAATTGTGGTCAGAAATACCCAGGTCATTGCAAATAAGGCGGGCCCCTTCAAGATTCATCAGATTGTGATTGCCGAATATCTCGAGCGTGTAATTATTGCCTTCAGAAACAACCGTAGTAATACCATTTTCTATGGAATGAACAGGCATTCCGTAAGGTAACAGCGTGATATCATTCCTGATTTCCTTTACCAGTTTACAGAGATGCTCATCTTCTTTGCAATAAATAAGCTTACCTCCGGCTTCGATTAAATTAATGAATATCCTAAATTGATCAAGATAATTATCAAATGTCGGAAACACGTTAATATGATCCCATGCAATACCGCTCAGCAAGGCCGTATGCGGATGATACAGATGAAATTTGGGACGCAGGTCGAGCGGCGATGTAAGATATTCGTCGCCTTCAACAACCATAACCGGTGCCGCTTCCGTAATGCGTACCATGGTTTCAAAACCCTTGAGTTGTGAGCCAACCAGATAGTCGAAATCCAAACCGTAATGATGCAGCACATGCATAATCATGGCAGTAATGCTGGTCTTTCCGTGGCTTCCACCGATAACAACCCGCTTTTTATTTTTTGATTGTTCAAAAACGTATTCAGGAAAAGAATAAATCTTTAAGCCCAGTTCTTTTGCATGGAGTAATTCGGGATTATCGCCCCGTGCATGCATGCCAAGAATAACAGCATCGAGTGATGAATTAATCTTCTCAGGCAGCCAACCGGTTTCGTCTGGCAGCAAACCATGGCGGGCGAGATTGCTTTTTGCAGGTTCAAATATCTCATCATCCGAGCCGCTTACTGTATATCCTTTAAGATGCAATGCAATAGCCATGTTGTGCATAACTGCGCCGCCAATAGCAATGAAGTGTACATTCATACTTCGTCATTTTTAACAAAGATAATTGTTTGTTTATTTGGGGGAGTAAAAAATGGGCAGCGGTATTATGAATGAGTTTTATCATGCCACCCAACAAACCTATTCTAACAGCTTTACGTTATCTTTGCAGTACGTTCAAAAACTAAAAAATGAAGTTGATTCCAATATTTGCCGAAGATTTCAAACTTGACGGTGGGGCATGCTTTGGTGTAGTGCCTAAATCAATCTGGTCAAAGTATTATACTGCTGATGAGAACAACATGCTTCCTATTGCGCTCCGATGCTTGCTGGTGGATACCGGCGAGCGCGTTATCCTCATCGATAATGGCATAGGCGACAAGCAGGACGGCAAGTTCCGCGAACATTTATATTTATTCGGAAATCGTTCACTAAAAACGTCATTCGCCGAAGCAGGATATTCCTATGACGATGTTACGGACGTTTTGCTTACACACCTGCATTACGACCATTGCGGCGGTGGTGTTCAATATAATGAAGACCGGACAGGCTTTGAGTTGACGTTTAAAAAAGCAGCCTACTGGTGCAGCCGCGCACAATGGGAATGGGCTTTGAAGCCCAATCCGCGTGAAGGTGCGAGCTATTTAAAAGAAAATCTGCTGCCGATGCACGAAAGTGGAAAACTCAATTTTATTGAGCAGGAAGGTCTACTTACTGCCGAGATATTTTTGAAAATATATAACGGTCACACCGAAGGGCAAATAATTCCGGTGATAGCATATAAGAACCGCAAAGTCGTATTTATGGCTGATTTTATACCCACACCGGCCAATGTACCCCTGCCTTACGTTGCATCGTATGACACCAGACCCTTGCTCAGTATGGAAGAGAAAAAAAGATTTCTGGACGAAGCAGTGAACGAAAATTACATTTTGTTTTTCGAGCACGATTATCTGAACGAAGCCTGCTCACTGGAACAGACAATAAAAGGCGTAAGGATGAAAAACACCGGTACTGTAGAACAATTGATTCAATCGTCGTAAAAGGAGCATATGAAAGAACGGATTAACCAACTGAACGAGCAGCTTCGTGACGCTTCAGCCGAAGAAGTTCTCGAATGTGTAATCAAACAATTCAACGGTAAGATTTGCTTTGCAAGCAGCATGGGTGCCGAAGACCAGGTACTGACAGCCATGATAGCCGCAATAAATCCGGCAACCCACATTTTCACACTGGATACGGGTCGTCTGTTTAACACCACCCTGAGCCTGATAGGAAATACCCGCGAACGTTTCAATGTTAGAATAGATGTCCTATTTCCGGAAGCTGCAGCCGTAGAAAAAATGGTGAATGAAAAGGGCGTGAATCTGTTTTATGAGAGCGTTGAGAACAGAAAACTTTGCTGTAATATCCGCAAGGTAGTGCAGGTACGTCGTGCACTGGTGGGTATGGATGCATGGATAAGCGGATTGCGCCGCGAACAATCGGTTACACGCGCCCACATGAACATTGTGGAATGGGATGAAGAATTTGGTTTAGTAAAAATAAACCCCCTGATTTCATGGACTGAAGAACAGGTGTGGGAGTATATCCGTAAAAACAACATTCCTTACAACCCGCTTCACGACAATGGTTTTAGAAGTATTGGCTGCCAACCGTGCACGCGCGCTGTAAAACCCGGCGACGACCTCCGCTCCGGTCGCTGGTGGTGGGAAGATGCCGATAAAAAAGAATGCGGTTTGCATGAGTTCAGAAAAAGTGAAGACAGCCATCCCGCTTGATTATTCGGGGAATGAAATGATGTGTGTCTTATTATATTCCAGCAAATAAAAATAAATCATCTTGCGTTTTTTCTTAGAATTCTTCAATCGTTCGTAAAGCCCGGCATCATGTGTTTTAAGGAATGATGAAAAATTCTTATAGTTGAAAATGAAGGTCTCTCCACTTTCAAAATTCAGGATATATTCGCGATAATCATTGGATGTACCGACATAGGCCACGGGCTGTGTGGCAAACATTTGCGGTGCCTGATTCATTCCCGAAAAGGCAACATAATGCGTTAATGCGCCCAAAATAAAAACCCTGTAATAATACCCGTAAAAGCCCTGAGAAATATGAATTACATTTTTGTTACAATATCCAAAGCAATCTTTCACTATACAGTTTCGCGCAGCACCTGCAGTATCAATACAGCTGTATCTTAAAATAACCCGACCGGGCTCTCCGTAAGCATCGTCATTAATAAGTTCATAATGCCTGATACCCGGATTATTGTTTTTAAACTCCGTAAAGTTGAGATAAATCCCATCATGGAACACAAAATCCTTGCTGTAAGGGACTCGTTCAATGCTGTCGTTTTGAGCCTGCAAAATTCCTGTAAAGAAAAACAGGATACATGATATGGTAGTCAGTCGTGTCATTGCAGGTCAATCAGTAATATTAACGATTATTTTTTTATGTCCCGGTCCGGTTTAAGCTTGGTTGATTTCAGCTTGTGATTGTAACTTCGTTATACAAATATAATTAATTAGCCTAAAAAAATGAAATGTCAGGCATCAGAAACGCTGCCCTTTTCCTGTTCCCGATTGATTCAAATTCACACTATACAAAAACTCAGGAATAAGCTCCCTGCTTCCCGGAAGGTAAGTTGCACGCAGCCCCAGACTAATGGGTGCAACAAAACGCAACAGATGCATATCGCCGATTATTTCCGCGCCTGTTGATCTGTAGTAATTGGTATTGGTATTCTGAGTTCCCACACCATAATCAAAAAATAAATTAGCCGAAATGCGTTTAAGATAAACCAGCGAACCCACATGAAAATCAGGATACAAAACGGGAAGGGAGTAGTTTGCAGTGACGGTGTAAATAACGTCAATATACTGATCCTGATAGCCTCGCGGATATCTGATTATATCGCCATATTTATAAGTGCGTCTGTTGTTGTTCTGATAAGCCAGATAAGAAAATATGCTATGATGCCTGAAAAAACCGGGGAAATATACAATTCCTTCAATAGCAAATATCTCGCCCAGATCAACGCCGCCAAAGGGTGTATGTTTGTAGTTCAGCTCTATCATCTGTCCGAAGCGCGGCTGTATATCTTTTTGTGAGGCCCTTAGAAGATTATATGCCAGCAGCCGTGCATCTATAGTGTGAAAAAAGCCATTAACATCATAGTAATCATCTTTAGCATTTTGCTTGATTGTGTAAAGCGTTGTGCTCACCTGAGGCTGTAAAAAGCGCACATACCTGCCTGATGACAGATTGAGCGGTACTCGAATACTCCCCTGCAAACTGGTTTCATTAGAAAGAAGGTATGTTTCATTGCCTAGACTATCGTGCGATACCAGATTGCGATACACGTGTTCGCCATGCAGGTCAAAGATTGGATACCAACACCGTAAACTGATATCCGCATAGAATTTGCCTGACGTTTTAAAGAAGTCATAATCATATCCCAGTGTTGTAAAAAATGTACTCAGCTTATTCTGCGACATCACAGAAATGCCCGGACGAATTCTGTTATTGTAAGCATCAACACTAATAGGCCCCCAACTGTGAAAGTTTATCATGTGCAGAATTTTTCCGTAATAATCCGAAGGGTAAATTGTGGATGCAATGCGGTCATGCACGGTTAAGGGAGCTTCCTGCCCAATGAGGTCATTTGCAAGGTCAACGGAGGTGTTTTTAACCTTATTAAAAGGCAGCCAAGTATCAGGGGTCAAATCAATTTCAACAATATCATAACCGTCGGCAGAATAATCGGAATAGAGCAGTTTATTCCCACCGGCTGAGATGCAGGGGTCAGCAACACCAAAGCGCGAACTGGTGACCTGAAATAATTTACCTGTAAGAGTATCGCAGGCAAAAATATTATCAATGCCCGACCAGGCAGCAACAAAATAAATCCAGTTGCCATGCATCACAGGCTTAGAAATTTCATTAAACCCCGGCTTGGAAACAGGAACGATAAGAAAATCGCCGGGTTTGGCAAGGGCAAGGTATTTCCCTTTATCTTCAAGACCTATAAGAACAATATTTTTATCATTGTCAGACCAGGATGGTGTTGCCAGAAAATCATTTCCGGGTGCCGGAATTTTCTCAGTTACTTCCCCAGTTTTCGCATTCATGATTACAAGTGAAGCTTCGTTGTCGACAGTCACCTCAATGGCAGCAATACGGGTTCCGTCTTTGCTGAGTGCCGGCGAAAATAATCTCGAACGGTGAGTAATTTTATCTACTTTACGAGGCTTCAATCTGAGCGTTTTTATCACGGAATAGCTTCTGTTTTCCCAACGTGTATCCGCCATATTTTCAGACCAGCTGCACATTCCCCGGGAATACGAACAAGTGGTTTTAAACATATCGCCCGGAGTAAAGAGTTTCTTCTCCTTTCCTTTACTGTCAATTATTACAAACCTCCTCACGTCATCAATACCCGAGCGGACAGTAAGATAAAGACTGTCGTTGATGTACGATGCATTACGATAACTTGTATAGCGTTTTTTTCTATTCCCGGATATCTTTTTAAAAGGTGTAAGACTAAGCTCCTTATCCTGAATGCGCCACAGGCTGTCGAGAGTGTGCATGCATTCCTTATAGAGTTTAACTTTTCCTTTGCCGGTCGATTTTCGCAGTCCATGATTGAAGGGCGTAATGATAAACGGATACCTGCTCACGGTGGTAAGCGCCCTGTCCCAGACTGCCGCTCCGTATTTTTTGCGGACACTACCAACCATATTATATCCCAGTATGTAATGGTCGGGTGTGTAATCCCTGAAAGACCCGTATACTGCTTTATCATACGAGAACCTTCCTTTCTCAAGCAACTGTGCTCTTAGTTCCATTGAAAATGAGGGCACCCGGCCTCTTCCTGCTTGGCTAAGCAGCGTTTCTGTTACAACGGCATCGCCTTCAAGAAACCAAAAAGGAACAAATGCGCCGATAATGGCGGCGGTTGCCTGTTCGCCAAAAACATAATACAAACCGCGCGAAAACCCGTGATTTATTTTATCAACCTGTACAACATGCCTTAACTCATGCAATGCGAGCTGGTCGAGCCATGGCTGTGGATACGATTCCTGGTCGGGACACGTATAGAATTCAATACGCTTCGGTGCCCAGGGCACGGATGCGTTAGAAATAACAGACTGATTATGCAGCACAACTGAGATGCGGCGTGGCTTTTGGTTCAGACTGAGTGAAACCGGTGTATAATAAAACTCAAGCAGGTTGGCCATTTCCTGCCCATTTTTCTCCATTTTTGAAGGATAAATGACATTGAAATGTGTTGTTTTAATCTGTTTCCATTTCAGGGATGCCGGATCCTGCCCAAGGTCGTAGAACTGGCTGGAGCAAACCACTGAACCTGCCAGTGACAGCAGAATGAAAAAGATGATGCGTATGTGAGTCGAATCGGGTTTCATCATAGGTTCAGAAGCCCGCAAATATACAATATATTCCTTATTGGTTATTCTTTCATCCGACCACTATATTTCCGTGTTTTCCCGGATTTTTTAATTGCGGCCAGTGTACCACTGATGTTGATCCAGCGTTTTTCGGAAACATACTTCACACTTAACTCGCCTTCAAGATGTGTAGCTTGTTTAAGAGCAAGTTCGCTTACCCTGACTAGCCAAACTCTGCATGGTCCGGTTTCTATTTCCTTCAAATCCTCAGGTTTCACGGAAAGACGGGTTGCACCCTGTGTATTAACAGAAACGCTGGCAGTATTGCTTTTTCCGTCTTCAATATTAAAGGTAACCGTTTCGCCCGGTCGAAGCGGATCGTCCCAGTTAATGGTAAAACCGGTAGCTTTATCGGTATTGGTCGGATATTCGCTGATTTCGGCTGCCATCAGAGGAGCGGTGTTGATATACTCTTTCTTTTGTGTATCAATAAAAACAAAAGTGCAGGAATTTACAAAACCTGTTTGTTTTGCCATTTTGTAATACGTTCCTGTAAAAACACTGTTTTCGACCGACATTGCCTCGCCGTTAAACGAAACAATACTTGGTTTTGCAAGTGATAATGTGGTTCCTGTCGGACCGCCAAATCGAAAAGTAGCTGTAGCTGATAATTCTTTATCGTTGGCATCATATACTACGGTATATGATTGATGTATTTCCGACTGGTTTACATTATCTGACGTAGCTGTATCGGTTGATGCACAGCGTGTAAAAAGTAATACCGAGGCTATAGCCGCAAAGATGAACGCAATCTTTCTCATGACTTTTTAATTATTGGGCAAATTAGACTATTCATTTGTATTTGTTAAAATTCGGACAAAAATAACAAATAATTATTGTTTAACAAAACTTAATACTTTTTATATCAAAAAGGTAAGTCTCTTTTTAATAAATATTCAGTTATGAATACATAGAAACAAAGAGAAATCTTCGGCAATTTTAAATAATCATTCCGGCGCCAACGGTTTCATTGGTGCCTTCATCCACCAAAATAACGCTTCCGGTAATACGGTTATTTTTATAACTGTCGAAAAAGAGGGGAACCGTTGTACGAATTGCCACGCGGGCAATTTCGTTCAAACCGATACTTTTGTCATCTTCCATCCGATGCAGCGTATTGATATCCACCTTATAGCGAACGTCTTTAATAACACAGCGTCCGTCGCGGGTTGTATGTCTGATGGCATATTTTCCGTTTGGAACGAGCTTTTTATCATTCATCCAGCATAACATAATATCGAAATCCTGACCAACCGTCGGGCAATTGTTTTCACGGACAATCATGTCGCCACGGCTAATATCAAGTTCATCTTCAAGAAGTATGGTAACAGACATCGGAGAAAATGCTTCCTGTACCGGACCGTCGTAGGAATCAATTGATTTGATACGGGTAATAAGACCGGATGGCAGCACCATAACTTTATCGCCCGGCTTAAAAATGCCTCCTGCAACTCGACCTGCATACCCGCGATAGTCGTGATATTCATCGTCGTTGGGACGGATGACGCACTGTACCGGAAAGCGGCAGTCGACAAGGTTTTCGTCGCTTGCAATATGAATATTTTCGAGCAGGTGAAGCAAAGGACTTTCACGGAACCATGGCATGTTTGCCGAAGCATCCACCACATTGTCGCCCAGCAATGCACTAATGGGAATGAAGCGGATATCGTGTATTTCAAATTTTGATGAAAAATTCACGAAGTCTTTTTTTATCTGATTGTAAATTTTTTCATCATAATCAACCAGATCCATTTTATTAATACACACGACCAAATGCGGTATCTTCAATAAAGAAGCCAGAAAGGCATGTCTTTTTGTCTGTTCAATAACCCCTTTACGAGCATCTATCAGGATAATCGCGAGGTTGGCAGTTGATGCGCCGGTAACCATATTGCGGGTGTATTGAATATGCCCGGGGGTATCGGCAATAATAAATTTTCGTTTGGGTGTTGCAAAGTAGCGGTACGCCACATCAATAGTAATACCCTGTTCGCGTTCGGCACGGAGTCCGTCGGTAAGCAGGGCAAGATTTACATGGTCTTCGCCTCTAAGTTCACTTGCCAGTTTAAGTGCTTCTATCTGATCTTCAAAAATGGATTTGCTATCGTACAGCAAGCGACCGATGAGGGTGCTTTTACCATCATCAACACTGCCGGCTGTAGTGAAGCGAAGCAGCTCCATATCCATATAAGCGTTATTTTCTTTAAGTACCATAATATCTCAAAACAGGTTGACGTGGATTAGAAATAACCTTCCTTTTTCCGATCTTCCATGGCCGATTCGGAGCGTTTATCATCAAGCCGGCTGCCGCGTTCGGTTACTCTGGATGCAGCAACTTCCCCAACAATTTCTTCGAGTGTTGATGCTTTAGAAAGGGTGGCGCCGGTGCATGTCATATCTCCAATTGTGCGAAAACGGACAGTCATTGTCTCAACAACTTCGTCAGGTTTGCGCTTAATAACATCGGTTGCGGCATATATCACGCCGTCGCGAATGAAGCATTCGCGATCATGCGAAAAATAAAGCGAAGGCATTTCAATATTTTCACGAAGTATGTACTGCCAGACATCCATTTCGGTCCAATTGCTCAGTGGGAACACTCTGAAATGTTCGCCCATTCTTTTGCGTCCGTTGAATAAAGTCCAGAGTTCAGGACGTTGATTTTTCGGATCCCATTGACCGAATTCATCACGATGTGAAAAGAAGCGTTCCTTGGCACGTGCCTTCTCTTCATCGCGTCGCCCGCCGCCCATGGCAGCATCAAATTTATATTCTTCGATGGTATCGAGCAGAGTAACCGTTTGCAATACATTTCTGCTGGCATAGTAACCGGTTTCTTCGGTAGCACGTCCTTTGTCAATAGAATCCTGCACGTATCCAACCACCAGTTTCGCACCAATTTTTTCGGCAAGTTCATCGCGATAGCGAATGGTTTCCGGAAAATTATGACCGGTATCAATGTGTAATAATGGGAATGGAAGCTTTGCCGGCCAAAATGCTTTAACCGCAAGCTGCAGCATTACAATTGAATCTTTACCGCCTGAAAACAGCAGTGCAGGGCGCTCAAACTGAGAAACCACTTCACGCATAATGAAGATGGATTCTGACTCCAGTTGTTCTAAATGATTTAGGTTATAAGAAACCATTTTCTTTTCTGATATCGGATAAGTGGTATAACACGTCTGACAATAAATTTAACGGTATGTCGTACCGTCCAAACATCGGTTTTGAGTTCAATATCAGGATGCAGGGGCGGTTCAAATCCGGAGCCGATACCCGTAAAATCCTTGATTACGCCTGCTCTTGCCTGCTTGTAGAGTCCTTTAACATCTCGTTGTTCACAGACATCAAAAGGGCAATTTACATAAACTTCGATAAAGCGATCCTTACCGATGATTTCGCGGGCAAGGTCGCGCATTTCTTTTTTGGGTGTGATAAAACTGCAGATGACAACAAGACCGTGATCGGTAAATAATTTTGCAACTTCGGCAGTACGTCTGATATTCTCCAGTCTGTCTTCCATCGAAAAGCCAAGGTCTTTATTTAGTCCCTGACGAATAATGTCGCCATCAAATAACTTTGTAAAATATCCTTTGCGTTGAATTGTTTTTTCAAGTGCCTGTGCTATGGTGGTTTTTCCTGCACCCGACAAGCCTGTAAGCCAGATAACTTTGGGATCCTGCCTCAGCAAAAAACGCCTTCTGTTACGCCTGATATAACTATTAAACTCCGTGAGGATCCGCATTCTCATTCTGCTGCTATTAATTTGTTTTTCTCTAACAGGGTGCAAAAGTACTAAAAAATGACATAAACAGAGCATGACATTCTGCAACTGGCACTTATTTTGATGGGGTGCCGGCATGAAAAAAAATGCCTCTATTAAATTTTTCTTTGTACAACTCTTGATATCCGTATTTATATTATCCCTAATTTCGTGCAGGTCTAATAAAAATGCCGGACAATCCGCAGTAACAGAACAAAACAGTGCCGACCACACAACACAAATGGTACAACCGCCTGTAATAATATATAAGACGAAGAAAGATTATTTACAAAATGTGCCCATTTCCCTTAATAAGGAAAAGACAATGATTGTTTCTTTTCCGGATGTCAAGGATATATATTTCAGGGGCAAGCTCGCTATTCCAACACAACTTCCTGATGGTTTTTTGCTGGATAATCGAGGAATCGGCAGCGATATAGCGTTTTTAAGTTACACCTACGCTGAATATGCCGCGCTTGAAACAACCCCAACAACCGAGCAGCTACTGAATCATATTATTGACACCAATCCTTTAGATATTATGTATTCCTGCCACTGCGAGCACGACAGTGCCGTAATTTCCGGTATGATACAAAAGGGAGAATTCGATAAATTCAGCAGAATAAAATGAAAAGATAATTGCTACTTTTAATTAAATTTTAATAACTTTGTACAAACTAAAATTATCTGTGTTATGAAAAGATTAACGGTTCTCATGACGGCCATTTTTGCAGTACTTGCATTGACCGGTTTTGCTCAAAAAAAAGCCACTATCAAATTTGAATCAATGGTTCATGACTTTGGGCAGATAAAAGAAGATGGCGGATTTGTCACCTGTTCTTTTAAGCTAACTAATACGGGTAACGACACCCTGAAAATTGTAAATGTGAAGCCCGGTTGTGGATGCACAACATCCAACTGGACGAAAGAAGCGATTAAACCTGGTGGAAAAGGCTTTGTTGATGCTACATTTGATCCACGTAATCGTCCGGGTGAATTTGCCAAAGGCATTGCGGTAACCACCAATGACCCCGACAATCAAAACATTTCTCTGACGATTAAAGGCACTGTACTTCCGCGTCAGAAAACCTATACGGATCTTTATCCTACCAAGCTTGGCAACCTCCGCTTCGAATCGTCACAGCTCAATTTACAAAACGTGAAAAATATTGAAGTGCGCACTGATACGATGAAAATCTATAATGACTGGAAACAAAACATGACCCTTGAAATTGGCAAAGACATACCGGCCTACATGACTGCAAAGGTAATCCCGGAAACACTTAAGCCAGGTAAAGAAGGTCTGATAATCATTACTTACGATGCCAAACTTAAAAATGATTTCGGATATCTTTATGACCGTATTAATATTAATACAAATGACAGTGCTCAGGCACAAAAAACGCTCAGCATCAGTTTGAATATTGTTGAAGATTTTTCAACCTTAACCCCGGAGCAATTAGCCAAATCGCCCAAAGTTGTTTTCACAACCACAACCTATGAATTTCCCAATGTAAAACAGGGCGATAAAGTTGATTATAGTTTTGAATTCCGTAACGATGGCGAAAACGATTTGATAATTCGTAAAACCAAAGCCAGCTGCGGATGTACGGCAAGCACTCCGGAAAAAAGCGTATTGAAAAAAGGCGAATCCAGCAATATCAAGATTTCATTCAATACGGCAGGTAAAGAAGGCAAACAGCACAAAACCGTTACCGTAATAACCAACGACCCGAATAACTCATCGGTGACTTTGAATATTACAGGAACAGTTGATAAACCTGCTCAATAATTTCTTTTAGTTATAAAAAAAACCGCAGCGATGAACGCTGCGGTTTTTTTATTTCATGTATTCATTAATCTTGCCCTTTACCGGCTTTTTCATAATCGGGTCTATTTACAAGTTGACCATAATCAGCGGGCCATGTTCTTTTAAAGAACATAGTCCAGTATAATTTTTTATTCATCCCGTCGTAATGAATAAGACCGGCGGCATACTGCCATGTCTGAAATAAATTAAGTTCAATGAAGCCAAAAAACAGCAGGAAAAATATTGTTTTCAGGTACCACTTTCGGGCAAAGAGCCAGGTAAAAAATGCGCCGAGAGGCAAGGCAAGTATTGCAGTACTTTCAATCATTGCCCGCAGTCCGAATCCAACATACCAATAACACCACCAGCTAAAAATAACATAGATACTTACAAAAAAGAAAATAAGGACCGGGAAGAAAAATTTGCGCTGATACTTCCACAAGAATAAAATTCCCACCAATGAAAGTACCATAAGTGGAGAATAAACCAGCCATCCGCTGCGATAGCCAAACAAACCAAGTATGATGTGGGGATTTGCCCAGAAAAAAGATTCTTTACCATAAGAATACACGAGCCAGTGTCCGGTATAAGATTTCCAGTAAATAAATTGAGGCACCCACGCCAGAAAGGCAACAAAGGCAACAATTACCAGTTTCATCCAATGCTGCCGGATGAGTGCCAGTTTTGCAAGCAGTGTTTCCCTGCTTATTATTCCAAATAAAATCGGTACTATGAGGACAACTATATTGGTAGGTCTTGCCAGCACAGTCACTCCAATTACCAGACCTGCTAAAACAGAATATTTAATTGAAGGTTTTTCGTGCCATCGAACGGTAAGATAGAGTAAGCAGGAATACAAGAAAAAATTATAGACATGAGACATCGGTCCTTGATAGACGGAATAAAAAAAGATATTTGTACCGGCAAATATTGTTAGAATAACGAAGGCCGCAACCGCATCAGAAAAGAACATCAGAAGAACTTTTCGCAGCACAATCATTGCCAGCAACGCAAATACAAGACTACTCAGGCTTATGGCAAATTCAAAGGGCATGCTGTATTCGTTCATTGGCAATCTCGCCGCTTTCACGTATGCCATGGCTGCAAAGAAAAACGGCGCATAAAAGTAGCTGATTCCCATCGACATTTTTTCCACCCTTTTGCCGTCGTTGGTAATGCTGTATCCGCCACGCACGGGTTTATCCTTAAAAGACAAGTCGTGGTAAATAAAAGCAGCGGGAAGATAATTGTAGTAGCAAATAACGTCATTCGCTAAAATACGCTGCTGTTTCCAATAGGCAGCATTTTTCCATTCTGTAACATAGAAGGTCATTACAATAATAATAACCAGTAAAGAACTTTTGCGGAATATTTTTTTTATAATTCCGAAAACAGACATTCTCATTATTGCCAATTATGGTATATCGAAATTAATTGAATGCTGACCACTTCCGGTTTTTGAACAATCCATATCTACAGAAAGTGGTTTGCGCGGTGCTTCGAAGTGGTCGGTTTGTGAAATTTTAAGCGATTTATCCGCATATACCCTTTTCATATAGAGTGCCCAAATTGGAAGAGCCATGTTTGCTCCCTGACCAAGTAAAGTACTCCTGAAATGCACGCTTCTGTCTTCACAACCTACCCAAACTCCGGTTACCAGTTCGGGTGTAATTCCCATAAACCAGCCATCAGAGTTATTGTCGGTTGTACCAGTTTTACCTGCAATGGGTGCCGTAAATCCATACTTACCACGAAGTCGGCTGCCGGTACCACCTTCCACAACGCCTTGCATAAGGTTTATCATCAGATAGGCCGTTTCTTCACTCATGGCTTCATTCTTTCGCGGAACAAATTGATCCAGAACATTGCCATATTTATCTTCAATTCGTGTAACAAATATCGGCTCTGTATAAACACCCTTATTCGCGTAGGTTGACATTGCTCCCACCATTTCGTACAACGATAATTCCGCAACGCCCAAACAAATGGCATAAACCTCCGGAATATCGCTCTTAATACCCATTTTACGGGCAACTTTAATAACAGGTCCCGGTGAGTACCGTTTTATCAGAAATGCAGATATCCAGTTGATGGAATTGGCGAGTGCTTCTTTAAGTGTTACCATCTCACCTTCCTTGTACTTGCTGGAATTTTTGGGTTCCCACCGTTGGCCGTTGGGCAGGTCAAAAGTAACAGGCACATTTGGGATTTTGGAGCAGGGAGAAAATTCGCCTTCCTGCATGGCGAGTGTATATACGAATGGTTTAAAGGTAGAACCCACCTGTCGTTTTGCAAGGCACACATGGTCGTACTGAAAATAGCGATAATTGATGCCGCCCACATACGCTCTGACATATCCCGTTTGCGGTTCCATTGACATGAGACCGGCCAGCAAAAACCATTTTTGATATTTTATAGAATCAATCGGTGACATGACTGTATCAATTTCGCCATGCCACGAAAACACTTTCATTTTAACTTTCGTATTGAAGGCTTTATCGATTGTTTCCTTACTGGCTTTGGCGCGCATCATACTTTGGTAACGTTCTGAACGGACCATAGACTGCCTGATGAGATCGTCAATCTGTTTCTCTGTCAGACGTGCATCATAAGGCGCTTTCCTGACACCTTTCCAGTGAGCATAAAACTCGTCCTGAAGTTCATTTCCGAGATGCTCAGCCACGGCCTCTTCGCCATATTGCTGCATCCTGGAATTGATTGTGGTGAAGATTCTCAGACCGTCTTTATAGATATTATACGGCGTTCCGTCAGTTTTTTTATTTTTATTACACCAACCGTACAGGGCATTATTTTCCCACTCATTCAACGTTTCCTTGTACTTTTTGTCATCGGCATAATCCTCCTCGTTAGGCTTTTGGGCGGTAAGGACGCCTCTGAGATACTCCCGAAAGTAAGTTGCGGTTCCGGCGGTATGATCCTGAATCTGATAACCGGTCATATCCATGGGCAGACGCCTGATAGAGTCGTATTCTTTAAATGATAAAAAGCCATAACTTTCCATCTGGCTGAGAACAATTTCGCGGCGTTTCAGCGCCGTCATGGGGTTGCGGACGGGACTGAATTTTGTAGGAGCCTTCAGAATGCCAACCAAAACGGCAGCTTCCTGAACGCTGAGTGCATCAGGCGATTTATTAAAAAAGGTGCGAGCGGCAGATTTCACCCCGAAAGACTGGCTGCCAAAATCGACCGTATTCAGATACATGGCAATAATTTCTTCTTTGGTATAGTTACGTTCCAGTTTAATTGCCGTAACCCATTCGCGAAGTTTTGTTGAAAATAATTTAATGAATGAGGGTTTTTCGTCGCGCGGAAAAAGATTTTTGGCAAGCTGTTGCGTGATCGTACTTCCCCCACCCGAACTTTTATCACCTCCCAATAAAGTTTTCCAGAACACTCTGAAAATACTGCGCATATCCACTCCCGAATGTTCAGTAAAACGGGCATCTTCCGTTGCAACAAGTGCGTTTATTAAATTAGGTGAAAGGTCAGAAAAGTGGACATTCGATCGATTCTCAATATAGTATTTGCCGAGCAACACCTGGTCGGCCGAGATAATCTCGGAGGCCAGATTTGAATGCGGATTTTCGAGTTCTTCAAAAGAGGGCATAAACCCCATCCACCCAAGTGAAATAATGGTGAACAGGATTACAATAAATCCGGCAACAGAAGCGTACAGGATCCAGAAATATTTTACATATTTGCTGAATTCGCCCTTATCGCCGGCTTTTTTACCTTTCACAATCAATGCGGCCATAATATAATTATTCTGATTTCTCTATTCTGATTCCGATGTCTTCAATTCCGTAAAGCTGGTTTACACGCATTCCCTGTTCGTATTCAAACGAATAAACTCCGGCCTGAGGAAAGCGAACGCTCTTACGAAAAAGTATCCTGTTATCAATGATTCGACCCTGCCCTTTACCAAGCCATCGTCCCTGAATATCGGCAAGATAACATTCAACCGTATCCACAGAAATTTTGCCGTCGGGGTAAACTGTTTTCACGAACATAAACAGGTTTGCAAAGCCGTAATCGGTAGTATTCCTGATATTGATATAATAGTTATATCCGGTAACGGTATCGGGTATGGCGACGTTGAATTTCACAATATCGGTACTGTTCCATGTTGCCTCATCCATTTTTTTATTTTTCTCATATACCATTTTCGAATCGCATGCGGTAAGAAAAAAAACGACGAAAGGCATCATCAATAAAACGGATTTTTGAAGCACTCTGCGCGCCCGGGATTGAATGAAATTATTGTGCATCCTTACTCTCATTGGCTTGTTATTGTGGAAAACGCATTATTTTTTACGGCGGTGATCAAAGCGATTCAGCGCGTCTTCTGCATTTTCAAAATCCACTTTTTTCTCTTTAACCACAACAAATTGTTCGAGTTTGTCGGGGATAATTCCTTTGGCATTATCGGCAATAATCTTTTTCACGATATCGAGTGGAATCGCAATCAGATTGTTCACATCGGTTACGTATGAATACCAAATAACTTTTTTGAACACATCGGCCTTCTGGAAGGATGCCGTTCCTTTTTTCGTTTTAATAAGAATGTCGGCTGAAGGAATATCCCTGCTGGCATCGAGGTAGGTATCGAATTCATAGTTCAGGCAGCATTTGAGCTTACTGCATTGCCCTGCTAATTTCTGAGGATTTACAGAAATCTGTTGTACGCGGGCTGAATGAGTGGAAACGGATTTGAAATCATAGAGCCATGATGAGCAGCATAATTCTCGGCCGCAAGTGCCTAATCCTCCCAGACTGCTTGCCTCCTGTCTGACACCTACCTGTTTCATTTCAATGCGAACGCCAAATTCTTCGGCGAGTACTTTGATAAGTTCGCGGAAATCGACGCGTTCTTCGGCGGTATAATAAAAAATTGCCTTGGTGTTATCTCCCTGAAACTCCACATCGTTCATTTTCATCTGCAGATTAAGCTTCTGAACGATGCGTTTTGATTTGACCATGGTGGTATTTTCCTGCACCACTGCCGACATCCATTTTTCAAGATCTGAGGGCCGTGCTTTACGATATACTTTTTTGCCTTCGTAGGTATCGGGATTTACTTTTTTCTTTTTCATTTGCAGGCGGGTGGTCTCGCCGGTGAGGGTAATAATCCCGATATCATGCCCGGGCGAAGCCTCAACGGCAACGATATCACCTACAACAAAATCAGACTTGGGAGGAACTTTGAAAAAATCCTTGCGGCTGTTTTTGAACCTTACCTCAACAAAATCAAAAGGAACCCAAGCTGCCGGAAGTTTGATAGCGCCCAACCAGTCATAGGAATTGCGTCTGCAACATCCGTGGCTGAACAGGTTATCGTTCTTATGGTTTAATTTGGGCCGATGAGAGCATCCCCTTGTAAAAAATTCATTCTTTTCGTTGCTCATATCCTAGCGTTTAACCTGCAAATTTACACAATATATTTACAAGTATATCTCTAAAGTTTATGAAACGACTCAGGCAGACTGTGGTTGTGACACTTTAATTTTGAGCAGGCTTGCCAGGGTGAATGACAGGTCGAGTAACAGAATTCGTGCATTTGCGTTACGTTCCAGGTGAAATATGGCTCTGGAAAACTCTTCCTCTATACTTGTTGCATTGGCTGTATTAATAAACGGATGAAATTTATCTCTAATCCATTCCAGTTCTTCGCCTTCGAGCTTAACGAGTTTTCCGGCATTGCCGTGATATAGCAGGCAATTGCGCGTTACCCGCAATGAATAAGCAAAGAAGTTTTTAAGTCCTTCGCGACTCACCTTAGCCATTTCGTCTGAAAACGATATCATTCCCCGAACATCCGGTTTGAAGCAATATCTCATCCAATCGCGGAAGCGGGAAAAATTGAAATCTTCTTCCTCGGTTTTATCAATAAGCTTAAGCGCTTCGGTAATGTTACCGCTGCAAAGTATAGCAATACGCCGGGCAATGGTTTCGCTGCAGCCGTGATTATTGATAAGTGTGCTGATAATGTCTTTATCCGTAAGCCGGGGCACTTTTACCATTTGTGTGCGGCTTATAATGGTTGATAACAGTAAATCAAAGCTTCCGCACACTAAGAGAAAGAGCGTTTTTTCGGGTGGTTCTTCAAGTATTTTCAGAATTTTTGGGGCTGCCGAATGGAAGAGCTTTTCGGCATGCCAGATCAGCACAATTTTATATTCAGCTTCAAAAGCTTTGTATCCCAGTGATTTTGTAATCTCATCGCAATCATCGGCATTAATGATACCCTGTTTGTTTTCAAATCCGAGCTCATCATACCATTCGTTCAGGCTGAGATATCCTTTTGTACGCAAAAACACTTCGCGCCATACGGGCAAGAATAGTTTTGCCTGCGGCTTTTTGGTGACGTCTTTATTGGTAGCCACCGGAAAGAAAAAATGAAGGTCGGGATGAGCCAGTGTGGTAAATTTAACACATGACGGGCATGTGCCGCATGAATCGCCGATAAGCTCCGCATCATCGCCAAAATCGACCTTGTTCTCGCAGTTAATATATTGAGCGTACGCCAAGGCCAGTGCAAGTTTGCCGGAGCCTTCCGGACCTAAAAAAAGCTGTGCATGACTCACGCGTGAATTCCGAACCGTGCGCACCAAATAATTTTTGGTTTTATTCTGACCGATTATGTCTGCAAACTTCATTTTCTTCGTCCTCTTTACAAGACATCAAACCTACATGATTTTTTCAAGACGGCAAAGCCTGAAAGTGAAAAAATAATGCACGGCGCTTTGTGTTTGAACAGTGCTGTGCCGAATTCCGTGGCGCGAAAAAAAGTAATACTTTTTTGCAAAAAAGTGTTACGCACAATCATCAAACATCCATGTCACATAAATATTACAAATAAAAAATATTAAATTGTAGTTTTCAGGATTATTTAGAACGAATCCATAATATCATGCGATAGAAACATCATTTCTATAGACTAATTAAGCATTTTAGTCGATGGAGGGCACTTGACAAGCAGCTTATTAAAACGTACATTTGAGATTGATTTTTTTCATAGTATTATTTTTACCATCCCCGCTCGAGCAGCAGGGATGGTTTTCTTTTGCTAAAAAAGTCGAACTTTGCATTCCATATAGCTTTTGTGATGAAAAAAAATATTCTTTTTCTGATTTACATGTTGCTCTTCAGCGGTCTCTATGGTCAGGAAAAACCTATGCGCGTAGAGATAGAATCAAAATCGGGGTCAGATTCCTATCGTATCATGCCTTTCGGCAAAAATGGTGTTCTGCTTTATTATCTAAGCAATGAGCGTACTGCCGCCCAAAATAAGCAATGGTTTTTTACACTTTACGATGTCAATTTTCGCGAATTATGGCATCGTGTGATAGAGATAAGCGATAATATGAAATTGAAGGCGGTAGATAAAAACGACTCAACCTTATATCTGCTGTTCGCAAAATCATATGACAAAAAAAACAGCAAGAGTGATTTTCAGGTGCTGAAAATGGATATTGGAAGCGGCACATCGAAAATAGTATCGGGGGTAAACCCCGACAATTCATACATCACCGATTTTCGTGTAGTTGGAAATATTGCATGGCTCAGCGGAAGAACCACACCTAAACGTTCGCAGGTATTCGCACAAACACTGCTTTCAATAACACTGATACCGGTAATTGCCGGTGTAAACGTAATCAAATATCATGCTTCGCTTTTCGCACTCGACTTAGAAACCGGCACGATTAAAAACGCATCGCCTGTAATTGACGGTCAGGCGTACGTTTCACAATTAAGAAGCGATTCAGCAGGAAAGGTGTTGTATGCCGTGGTTAAAAATCATATCCCGAAAAGGGAGAATTACATGTATTTATGCAGTTATACGGGCAACGGGAATTCTGCCGGACAACTACGTATACAAAGCAATGATGTTAAACGCAAATTCAATTCTGCCAACATTATTCCTCTCGAAAATAATAAATTGCTTGTAATTGGCACGTATAATAATTTCACAAAAGGATATTCCGCAAATCCTGCATCTTCGGGCTTTTCAGAATCATCAACAGGTATTTATATTACGCGTTTAACGGACGGGAAACAAGATTTTGTAAAGTTCTACAACTTCTCCACATTCAAGAATTTTTACAATTTTCTAAATGCAAAAAGTGCGCTGCGCATGAAAAAAAAGGCGATCAGACAGGCCGCCAAAGGAAAAGAAATGTCTATTGATTATTCGTTGCTGGTGCACGATATTATTCAGCGAGGCGATAAATCCATTATGATTGCCGAAGCCTATTACCCGGAATATCATACGGTCAGTTATACAACCTACGACGCCTACGGACGGCCACAAACTACATCCTACTCGGTGTTCGACGGCTACCGCTACACTCATGCCATTATTGTGTGTTTTGATGCTGAAGGAAAATTATTGTGGGACAATAGTTTTGAGATTGGAAACATTCTTACGTATAACCTGAAGCAACGCGTAGAAACCTTGTTTGACGGGGAAGATATTGTTATGATGTACAGCAATGCGGGTGAAATTGCATCGAAAGTAATTCATGGAAACACCGTGGTGGAAGGGAAAGATTATACAAAAATTGAGACGAATTATTCGGGCGACCAGCTGGTATCGGACTATAACAGCGACATGGAATTCTGGTATGGAAATTACTTCATTTCTTACGGATATCAGAAAATACGCAACTCGGATGCGAAGAATAAAAGTAAGCGAACCGTTTTTTATTTTAATAAAATAGCGTTCAACTAAATTCTTTTCAATTTCATTTCTGAAACAAAATTCCAGTTCTTTATTTACTAAATAAAATGGTTGTGATTACGGGCAAGTGATCGGATGGGTACGTACCCGAATGTTCGTAATCAATTGTTTTGTGATTGAGCACACGCGCGCTTCCGCGACGAATTAATATCATATCAATATCGCTGTGCTTTCTCGTCATATAAGGAAATCCCACGAAAGAGCCGTTGGGACCTGAATGTCCGGTTTCAGATATTTTTTTGGTATCTGCGAGACCATTGATTTTATTGGTAAGCCTCCGGTAAACAATATTTTTGCTGCTGAGGTTAAAATCGCCCGTAACTATTACATCCGACTCACCACAAATTTCCGATATTTTATGCAGCAGCAATACCGCGCTCTTGCGACGGGCACGTTGCCCCACATGATCAAAGTGCGTGTTGAAAAACCAACATTGTTTTCCTGAAAGTTTGTCGGATAATTTCACCCATGTTACAATACGAATGCATGATGCATTCCATCCTAACTTAGGAATGCCGGGCGTAGCAGAGAGCCAGAAATAGCCACTGTCCATAATCTGAAACCGGTTGGAATCATAAAATACGGGCGCATATTCTCCCGCTTGTTTTCCATCTTCACGGCCAACACCAAACGATTTGTATGCTGGCAGTTCTTTAGAAAGATAATCGAGCTGTTCCTTTACAACTTCCTGCATCCCAAGCAAAGCAGGCTTTTCATCTTTAATCAGTTTCAGAAGCAGCACCTTTCTGTTTTCCCATGAGAACATGCCAACGGAACCATCGTTGTAACGGATATTGTAAGTCATCACTCCTATCGTCGGGCTGTCAGGTCCCTGCTGAGAATACCCGTTAACTGTTGCAATCAGCAACAATAATAAAAGCAGGCATGTGGTTTTTCTGATATGCATACGGATAAACGGAATCAGCACAAATATACATTTATCCACCGTTTGAGCGGCATATTTGTTGTGATGATTTTCCGGGGAAAATATTTCAAAGGTCTTTGCCAAACACTCTGAAACGCTTATGAATACTTGCTCCTATGCGATTCATTTCGGCTATCATACGATGATTGGTTTCGAGCACAAGATGAATCTCTATTTGCTCAAATCCCGCCGTTTTCATGGATTCCATCAGTTTCAGTGCCATCAGGATTTCCAAACCCTGTCCCTGCAAAGAATTCTTCACGGCGCCTAACATCAGGTCTATCTGTTTTGTTTTTCTGGCTGCAGACAATATATGGAATAATCCAAACGGCAAGAGTCGTCCTTTTGATTTCTGAATACCTTTAGTCATGCTTGGAATGCCTATGATGAAAGCAGCCATTTCGCCTTTATACTCAACCGCTTTAATAAAACGCGGATCCAGAATGGGCATATAACGGGCAGCAAAGTCCTTCATTTCCTGTTCTTCGAGGGGAACAAATCCATAGAGCTCGCTATAGGTTTCATTCATCAGCCTGAAGATAGGAATGATGTATGGTTTCATCTGCTTCTTTGACGAGAACTCAACAAGACTGATGCCTTCGCGCTTCTCCACTCTTTCATTGATGCGACCGTAAAGGGGAGGCAGATTGTCATGAATACGAAACATGAACACCAGGCAATCTACTTCTTTTGTATAGCCTTCGGCCTCAAGCAAAGGCACTATCCACGGCCAGTTGCATGCGGCAGCTATCAAAGGCGGATGTTCAAAACCCTCAACCATAAAACCCTGAGGGTCTTTATCGGAAAAACCGTAAGGACCGACAATTCTGTTGCATTTGTATTCTTTTGCCCAGCGTTCAATGAAATGTAGCAATACATGAGAAATTTCCGGGTCGTTATAGCATTCAAGGTATCCGAAACGGGCATTGTTCTCCCCTTTCAGCTCATTGTATCTTTTGTTGATGATACCCATAATGCGCCCCACTGCCCTACCTTCGCGGTATGCAATTACAAGTATTGTTTCTGAGTAGCCGAAAGATTTATTCTTTTTCGGATCAAAGAAATTCCATTCATCAACATACAAAGGTGGAAGCCAGTTTTCGTGGCCGCCATGTATCTTTTCGGGCAGGTAAATAAATTGTCTCAGTTCACTTTTTGAACTGACACGTCTGACTTCAATTCCCATAATCGTTAATTAACGCAAAAAGCAATTACCTGTAAAGGCACAGATAGGATGTATCGGTTGCAACCTTTAACTGAAATTTTGTGTTGGTCTCTACAATAAACGTTTCGCCTGCGCTGAATACTTTCCATTCAGCAGCACCGGGCAATTTTACGGTGAGAGCACCGCTTGTTACCGTCATGTATTCAACCGATGAAGTGCCGAATTCATAATCGCCTGCGGCCATAACGCCAATGGTTGCCGGACCTTCGGGCATTGAAAAAGCAATGGATTTAACTTTCCCGTCGAAATATTCGTTTGTTTTAAACATAATTATCTGTTTGAAGAATTAATAGTATGAACTGTGAGCGTCAATAAAACGCACAGCCAAAAATACCAAAAAATATGGTGTAAAAAAAACGCCTCCCGAAGGAAGCGTTAATTTACGTTAAGATACGTTAATCCTGTTTGTTTTCAACGATTGAAAGCACCTCGGGCAAGTCCATTCCAATCTTTTTGAGATGGTCGATTTTGGGAACTCCGTTTTTAGTCCATCCGCGGCGGAAATATACGGCATCCAGCAGTTGCTCATAACGATCTTCGCGATAATTACGCGTGATTGCCATTTTTTCTTCCGTTGACTTTCCTTCGGGATCAATGCCGATCAGCTCTTTCATTTGTTTGTCGTAGCGTTCGGCGCGCGATTCGTATTCCTCTTTGGTAACAGGACCGCAAGCACGATAAGGCTGTGCATCATGCTTACGCAGACCGTATCCGCGACGGATATTGAAGATGCGCTGGAAATTATAGACGCGCTCGCTCTGCAGCACCAGTTCTTTATTGTCGAGATCATTGCCGGTAACGGCTTTATAGATTGCCAGGTAATTGTCAACGTGTTCGGGAACCTTGGCGGGTTCTTTTGCTTCTTTGTTGCTTTCGGGTTCCACATCATTCCAAGGGAGTTTACACAAACCTTGTAATCCAAACCATGTGCGGAACATCGGGAAATAATGCAGCGCTTCTGCTTTTGCTTCAAAGGTGGGGATTTGGTTATTCACCATATCCATAAATATCAGCCATGCTTCGTCGTGTTGCGGACCTTTGTTAGTCATGGCATATCCACCCTGCTGTGCCAAGGATTCCTTTGACACATACTGCGAATATTCAAGTCCTTTGTTTTCCATACCGATATCCTGCATAAACTGTGGATCGCCCCAACCGTTTTTGGCAAACAGTTGTTTCATCTTCAGCACACCTTGTCCGGCAATCACGCCAAAGCCTTCACCACGCGAACATTGGTGGAGTAATTCCATGGCATCATCTTTACTTCCAAAGCTGAGGTCAAGACCGCCGGTGCGTTCTTTGTTCAATATGCCGTTTTCGTAGCATTCCATCACAAAGCCAAGGATGGTGCCCCAGCTGATAGTGCATACGCCATAGGTATCGCAATAGAAGTTTGCTTCGATGGTCCATTCGGGATCAAAGATGCCTGCAATAGAGCCCAATGAAGAAGTTGTTTCATATTCCGGTCCGTCGACAATAACTTTCTGTCCTTTGTAAGGTCCGGTTTTCAGCGGGAAATTATCAACGGCCTTTGCACAAGCCATGTTACATCCAATCCAGCAACCGTCGGGCATATTTTGAGTAAAGAATGATTTCCAAACTTCACCGTGAATCTTCATGTAATCGGGATGACTTCCGAATTTGAAATTATGAACGGGCAGCAGGTCATAGTCGTTCATTACGTTGGTAAGATGGGCTGTTCCTTTGGAACGCATTTCGCACTGTTTGTCGTCGAGTTCGCGCATCTCTTTGTTGAAACGTTTTCCGCGCTCCATGATGGCTTCGAGGTTGACCACGTTATTTGCATTTCCTTTAACAGAATCAACACGACCCACGATGGCTTTAATTTTTTTATCGCGCAGTACTGTTCCAATACCGCCGCGTCCAGCCTGTTTCAGCCTGACCAGTTTACGTTTTGAATCAAAGAAACTAAAGTTAAGCATCCCAATCAGCGAGTGGTCGGCAGCCGTACCGGCAGATACAACAGAAACGTATTTGCGGCCATTATCATCAATTGCCAGCTCGTCTGTAAGAACTTCAGCAAGCACATGACTATCGGAAGGCATATTGGTAGCATCATAAATTTCGATGGTATGGTTGTTACCATCTACAAAAATCATTATTTCCTTATCGGATTTCCCCTGCAGTTCCATGCTGTCAAAGCCGGCAAATTTAAGGAAGGGTCCGAAAAAGCCGCCAACATTTGAATCGACAACGATATCTGTTTGCGGTGAAATGGCTACCACTATTGATTTTCCTGTTCCGGAATACTGTGTAATTCCGCAAACCGGACCGGTATTTATCACGATTTCATTTTCAGGATCAGTCCATTTGGTATCAGGTTTTGTTGCATCCCAAAGCAGTTTGAGTCCGAATCCTTTTCCTCCCACAAATTTATCTTTCATCTCTTTGTTGACGGGCTTTTCCTTGATAGTACCATCGCCAACATTCACATAGAGTGTACGATTGTTATAACCTTTATCAATCGGAGCCGGGACATAACTCCAAGAGTGCAGCAGTGCATGTTTTTTCCTGAATTCGCTGATATCCATATAACAGTTTGTTTAGTTTTTGCTTTGACGGCAAAGTTATAACAAAGAACCTTAACTCTAAAGGCAGCTATTAAAAAAATGTTGATATGTAGCGCGTTGCATAACGGTTACAAAAAAAAGGCACTTCCTTTTCGGGAAGTGCCTTCTAAAAAAACATTAACCATTTTTATGGCTTACGGCAAGCTCTGAAGCCCATGTTATATGACCGGCTGGTAGGATTAGAGGTAACCTGCGAGCGGTCGGAAGTGCGGCAATATGAGGTGCCGTCAATCCAGCTTCCACCACGCATTCCCCAATGCCTCACATAAGTTGTTGTAACTTCTGAGTTTGAATAGTTGGATGTTTGCGACCATGAGGCAATGTCACAGTTTCCGTTACTGTTCAATGCGCCATCACCATTAGAACCATTAAAAAGTGTCGGATATCCACTATAAAAATTGTAGCTAACCATGAGTAATTCAGCCAAATTACCGGACAGCTCCATTACACCATAATAGGATGCGCCTGATTGTGTCCGTTGGTTGGAGGCCCATCCTTTGGCAGCAAATATTCCGCAACGCAAAGGGCCGCTGTTATAGGGTGAACCATATTGGCAATTAGCCGTGCTGCTTAATGGGTTTGCAATTCCTTCGGAAACCGTGCCGTCGTTCGTAAGCGCAGTTGAAACGTAGTTGATAGTAGTATTGCCCCAGGCATATTCCAGATTCACCGGGAAGATAGGAATTGGAGTTCCTGTATTATCGCATCCCCTGCTTGCTTTTTCGTATTCCAGCTCTGTCATAGGCCTGAGCGCCGCCCAGTCGGCGTAAGCCGCGGCATCTGCTCCATTCAGGTAGCTTTGTGCACGATCGCCACTTATGCCGCCATATAAAACAGCATCGTCATTCACCTGTCCACTCCAGCTGAAGCTATTCCTGTAACTTCCGGTATTTCCTAAATTCCGATTATTTAAAATCGTGAGATTTTTTGGAAGCGTATTGAAAAAATCAACGTACTGTTTTTGAGAAACCTCATATTTCATCAGATAAAAAGCCGCGTATCCTTTTGGAAAGCTTGATGGTATTGTATAGCCGCCCGAATAATTGGGGTCATATACCTGATCAGAGTTACCATAGGTGCTGCTGCAAACCGTTATGGCCGCTTCACTAATTACTTTATAAGGCAGATTATTCCCGGTGTTGTTAATTTTATAGCCGTATCCTGAAGGTGCCAGACTCACATTACCATCACCGATAAAAAACGGACCTGCCGGGATATAAACCATTTCAACGGCAAATACCTGAACCTGAAGGTTCGCGGCATCAGCAACACCATCGGTTCCGTAATTCCATCTGAGTATTACATCAGATAAATTAATATTGCCGGTACCGTCGGCTGAGCGGTACAGAAAAACTCCTTTACCATCAGAGGTTGGTGAAAAAGTCATGTTTGTTCCATTGTTATTACCAATAGAATGGTCTGTTGAAGTGGTTGAAAGTGTCGCATGTGCCCAGTTTCCGCCCTGTACTTTGTATTTCACAAAAATCCAGGCGGCATCCCAGTTCGCCGGTCCCGCACTCATGCGCCATGAGTTATCCCACGTAAGATTGAACTTTACACCCGTGTATTTTGGCGAAGCACCTGTATTTTGCCCCGTACAGGTAGCATTGCTCACAATGATGTTATTCGCGTTTACCTGCAGTGCAAGCATCAGGATCACTGCTAAAAAACCAAACTTTTTCATCTTCAAGACTTATTTATGATTATTAAATTAATTTCCATTCAATTAATGTATCACCAGATACATGCTTTCTATGCTGCCTGATGTAACAAACCTAACGAGATAAATTCCTCGGGCAAGACCTGTCTGATCAAGTGTATAAAATTCCAAATTGCTGATATTATCTTCAAAAATCAGTTCACCCAATTCGTTGAACAGGCTGATATGATATGCTGTATTCGCCGGCAATATAAAATTAAACAAGCCGTTTCCGGGATTCGGATATACCTGTATTGTACGGTGTCCGTCCGAAGATTCCATTCCTGTGCAGGCATCAACAATTGTAATCAAAGTATCGGCAACAGTGCAGCTATTCGTGTCCGTATAAGTATAAACAATATTAAAAGTACCAAGTCCGGCGCTTACCGGATTAAAGGAACTGCCTGTGATACCAACACCACTAAAAACGCCGCCGACCGGATTTCCTGTAAGGATGCTCGGCAAACTACCGGAGCAATATAAAGAGTCGAGTCCCGAAAAACTCACAACAGGAATTGTGTTTACAAAAATGCTTCCTGTGTCGTTTGCGCTGCAGCCATTACCATCAGTGTAAACATAGTAAACCGTGTTTATTCCAAAATTTGCATTTGCCGGATAAAACAATCCACCCACAATGCCCGTTCCACTGTAAGTTCCGCCCGGAGGGCTGCCACCTGTAAGCGAAAACGGGATTTGATTTTTACAAACCGGATTGAAGGTCCCCATAGTTACAACCGGCAAACCATTGATTGTGACAGTGGCAGTGTCGCTGCCCAAACATCCGTAACCATCATTATAAGAATAAATAATTGTATGTGTTCCCGTTTGAGCAATACCCGGAAAAAGTGAATCGTTGACAACTCCATAACCGGAATACGTGCCACCAGCAGGAGAGCCTCCGCTTAATGCGAATGGTGCAGCATCAATGCATACCGGAGTAAATGCGGCAAGATTAACCACAATTTGAGATGTAACCGTCAGCGTGCTGCTGTCGGAGCTGGCACAACCATTTCCATCGGTATATGAGTAATAAATGGTATTGACACCCAAAGGCGCCAAAAACGGATAGAAAACGCCTGAGTTAACTCCGTTGCCACTGTATGTCCCTCCCGCAGGCGAACCGCCGTTCAACGGAACCGGCGCAGCGTTAACGCATATCTGCGAAATTGTTGTCAAGTTCACATTGGGAAGCGGATTTACGGTAATGGTTGTCGTATCTTTACCTGTGCAACCGAACCCATTGGTATAGGTATAGATTACCTGATGCGTACCTGCCTGTGCAACTGCCGGGCTGAATACATTGGCAACAATACCCGGACCACTGTAATAACCACCCGAAGGCAGTCCGCCACTGAGTGTAAATGGCGCTGCTGTTATGCAAACAGTCGGCAATGCCGACACGGTAACTGTTGACTGCGCATTTACCGTGATGAAGCTGGTTGCCTGCCCCGTGCAGCCATTGTTATCGGTGTAGGAATAGGTAATGGCATGAGTACCGGCCTGAGCAATTGCAGGATAAAAATATCCTCCAACCACACCCGGCCCGCTGTACGTACCGCCAATCGGTTGCCCGCCGCTTAGCGCAAATGGTGATGCTCCGGTGCAAACAGAGGATAATAAGCCCATTGTTACCACGGGCAAACTATTCACGGTAATACTACCGCTGCTGCTTCCTGAGCAACCATAGCTATCCGTAAAATTATAGATAATCTGATGCGTGCCGACTTGTGCCACCGAAGGATTGAAAATATTATTGCTTACACCTGTTCCGGAATAATTACCTCCCGACGGGTTACCTGAAGTTAGTGCAAACGGTGTTGCATTCAAACAAACAGGCGCCATCGAGGTAATCGAAACCGTAGGTTGCAAATGAACTGTGATTGTTGAAGTATCATTGCCGGAACAACCGTTACCATCTGTATAATTGTAATAAATATTATGAGTGCCGGCACCTGCAACGGATGGGTTGAAATTTCCTCCGATAACACCTGTGCCCGTGTAGACTCCACCTAAGGGAGTTGCGCCTGTCAGTGCAAATGGTGTTGCTGAAATACAAACATCCGCGAAAACCGGAATATTCACAACCGGCAGCGGATTCACCGTTATGGTTGCTGTGTCAGATGCGGAACAATTGCTTCCATTTGTAAAAGAATAAATAATGGCGTGCGTTCCTGAATTCGCGATTGCCGGATAGAAGACACCTCCAACAACACCCGGTCCACTGTAAGTTCCGCCCGAAGGCTGCCCACCGGTAAGTGCAAACGGCGAAGCGCTTACACAAACTGATGATAAGGCGGCCAGACTTACAACAGGAAGAGCATTCACGGTGATACTGCCGGTATCACTTCCCTGACAGCCCAAACCATTTGTATAGGAATAGATAATTTGATGTACCCCCGCTTGTGCCACGGCGGGGTAGAAAGTACCGCCCACAATACCGGCACCTGAATAAGTTCCACCTGACGGACTGCCTGAGTTAAGAATAAAAGGTGCCGCGTTCAGGCAGACAGCAGTCATTGGCGCAATGCTGACAATGGGTTGACTCAGCACATTTATCGTCGAAGTATCATTTCCGGAACAGCCATTGCCATCCGTATAATGATAGTAGATATTATGCGTTCCCGCACCTGCTAGACCCGGAGAAAAATTACCTCCGCCAACACCGGTACCACTATAGGTCCCTCCAGAGGGTGTCGCACCTGTAAGTGCATACGGAGCGGCTGTTATGCAAACATCGGGGTAAACAGGAATGTTTACTACAGGAAGCGTATTGACCGTTACCAGTGAAGTATCGGAAGCAGCGCATCCATTGCCATCGGTATAAGAATAGATAATATTATGTTGTCCTGACTGTGCAATGGCAGGATAAAAAACGCCTGTATTTACGCCTGTTCCGCTGTACACACCGCCGCCGGGAGTTGCACCGGTAAGAGTTACAGGGGCGGCATTGAGGCAGAATGGTCCAATCACTGGCATATTGACAACCGGAAGGGCATATACGGTAATGCTGCTTGTATCTGCTGATGTGCATGTATTTCCGTCAGTGTATGAATAGATGATGTTATGCGTTCCGGCCTGTGCAATGGCAGGATAGAAAACACCTGTATTCACTCCGGTACCGCTGTATGTTCCGCCTGAAGGCGAGCCACCCGTGAGGTTAACGGGAGCGGCGCTTTCGCAAAGCGGTGAAAGAGCCGAAAGGGTAACATTTGGTAGTGTATGAACCGTAACAATGTTGGTATCTTTAGCACTGCATCCGTTTCCATCGATATAGGTGTAAATTATCTGGTGCTGCCCTGCATGCGCAAGGCTGGGATAAAAATATCCAAACAGAACACCTAAACCGCCATAGTTGCCGCCGGCAGGCGATCCTTGCGTAAGATGCAAGGGTGTTCCATTATCGCATACAGCGGGGAATGATGACAATGTTACGACAGGCTGGGCATTCACAGTTATAGTGTTGGTATCACTGCCAGAACAGCCGAAGCCATCGGTATAGGTATAAATTATTGAATGCTGACCCAGTCCGGCAACAGCAGGGGAAAAAACGCCTGCAACAACTCCGGCACCAGCGTATGTGCCTCCAGCAGGCGATCCGCCGGTTAACGTAAATGGTGCCGAATTAATGCATCGTGACGGCAAATTGCTCAGTGATACGCCAGCCAGTGTTCCAGCCGTGAGTGTTGCCGCATTCGACGACATCGCACAGGGCGTTAAAATAAAACACTTATACTGGTTATTGGTCATACCGGGACTGACGGGTGAAATCGTAAGCGTTGCGGTATTGACTCCGGAGTATGGCGAAGTATTGCTCAGATTATTCCATGTGCTGCCGCCGTTTGTACTTTCAGCCCACTGATAGGTTAATCCGCCACCGCTTACGCTGAAAGTAAATGTGGCAGTTTGATTCACACAACTTGTAACATTCGACGGTTGCGACAGCACATTTAAACCGCCGGTATTCACAACTACAGGGAACGACCAGGCAGAACATCCATTCAGATTTGTAATCTGAACGACATATGTACCTGAAGATGTCACAGTGTAAGTTGAAGCGTTTGCACCTGAAATATTGCTGCCATTCTGTATCCACTGATACGTAACACCTGCTGTTGACTGAAGTGTAACTGACTGTCCGCCGCAAATAGAAACAGGTCCAGAAGGTGATATCACTGGATCAATTCCACTCAAAGGCATTGTAAAACAACTCGCGTGAGAGGCCCATCCGTCACCGGCACCCCCTGTATTGTATGCTGCCGTAACCGGAACAGCATTTCCGCCGGACGTGAAATTCACAGGGCATCCGCCTCCGGCAACACCTGCGACTTTATAATAATAAGTTGTACCTTGATTAATTCCTGTATGAGCATAGCTAATGGTTGTCAATCCGCTTACATCGGTATAGGGCGAAAAACCGGGATCAGTGCTCCATCGTAAAGTATAGGAAGTAAAATCAGTATTTTGATCCCAGAAAACAACATTGGATAGTTGTGATGCCGCAACTGTAAGCCCCGTAGGAGTAAGTGTCACAGAACCACCATTTAAATCAATCGTACAGCTTTTATAGTTTGAGTGGCCGTCGCCATTCGCCCCTGCCAGATGCGATTCGCCCACAGGCACCGCCGAGGTACTGTTTGAGAAACCAACCGGGCAACCGCCCGGAGCAACTGCAGTAACTTTGTAATAATAGGTTGTTCCGGCTGTAATGGGGGTGTGAACCCAACTAAGAGTGGTCAGTCCCGTTGCATCCGTATAGGGTGAAAATCCGGAGTTAGTACTCCAGCGAACAGTATATGAAGTAGCACCTGAAAACTGGTCCCAGTACAGCACATTAGAATTTAGAGAAGCTGCCGTTACCAGACCGGTAGGACCGGGAGTAAGACTTACCCCGTTCAAATCAATGAGGCATGAAAGATTCGCTGCATGACCATCGCCATTTGCACCCGTGAGATGTGCCTGTGTTACCGGAACAGCTGAAACTGGACTGGTATAACCCACAGGACAAGCGCCCGGCACTGCAGCCGTAACTTTGTAATAATACGTGGTGCCGGGTGTAAGACTATCATGCGCCCAGCTAATATTTGTAATACCTGTACGGTCAGTAAAAGGAGAGAACCCTGAATTGGTACTCCAGCGAACAGTATATGAAGTCGCACCATTCATCTGATCCCAGTATAGCATATTTTTTACGAGTGATGCTGCAACAACCAGATTGGTGGGGGCAGGTGTAATGCCTGTGCCGTTAAGGTCTATCATGCACGAGAGATAAGATGCATGTCCGTCACCGTTTGCACCTGTCAGATGAGCCTCTGTTACCGGCACTGCTGAAACCGATGGAGAAAATCCCACAGGACATCCTCCGGGTACTACTGCTGTAACTTTATAATAATATGTTGAGCCCGGAGTCAGTCCTGTGTGCACCCAGCTAAGCGTAGTCAGACCGGTAATATCCGTATAACTGCCAAAACCGGGATCGTTGCTCCACCTCACAGTATAAGTTGTTGCACCCTGCATAAAATCCCAGTAAAGAACGTTCCCGGAAAGGGAAGCAGCAACGTTTAAATTCACAGGAGCAGGAATAACGGCGTTTCCCTGAAGGTCAGACATGCAGGACAGATTTACGGCATGCCCGTCGCCATTTGCCCCGATGAGATGCGACATTGAAACCGGAGATGCCGTATCAGAATTGGTATATCCAACCGGGCAGGCACCTGTTATAATGGCAGTAACTTTATAATAATAATTGACACCGGGCGTCAGACTATCATGCACCCAACTCATATTGGTGATACCGCTTCGGTCGGTATACGTTGAAAATGAAGGATCATTACTCCAGCGAACCGTATAAGTTAATCCGCCCAACATAGGATCCCAATAAAGTACATTTTTTGATAATGAGGCCGCAACATTCAGATTGGTTGGTGACGGAATAAAGCCGGTTCCGTTCATATTCATAAAGCAACTTTGCTGCGCACTGTAGCCGTCGCCGTTACTCCCTGCAAACAAATTTGTAAGCGCCATAGGAGTAACCGACTGCTCGGCACAAAGCAAGGTATACTGGCCACCGCTAATCATCGCTCTGATAGCATAATAATAGGTAGTCCCCGGAGTGAGTCCTGTATGCACATATAATACACCGGCATCGGGCGTGCTTATTACATTGCTCGAAAGACTAACGCCGGGAGAGGTTTGCCAATAGATTTCATAATTGGTTACAACACCGCCGGTATATTTATCCCAGTAAAGGCGCACCTGACCAAAATCGGAAGCGGCAGAAAAACCTGTGACCGTTTGCCCTTTAATAAGAACAGGGAAAAGTATTAATACAATCAGAAGAAGTACCGCCCGTAGACGATATATATTGTTTTTTGTCATTGGCACTATCGTTTCAACCTTTGCAGAAACCGAATATAGACTGAATGTTTCTGTTTGATATTGCAGTATTTGGGTTTCAAAATTAAACATCTGCCGCTAATATTCCTAATGAATGTAAGAAAAGGTATAAATTTGCAACACATTACAATCACTATATATTTTGAATCTAATCCTGACATTTTTCTTTTTGTTTTTTATTTTTCTGGTGGGCATCATTCCTTTTCCGCTGCTATACCTGTTTTCTGATATCATAAGGCTGCTTCTTTCAAGGGTTTTCGGTTACCGTCGTGATGTGATGCGCGACAACCTGCGTAAGTGCTTCCCTACAGCAAATGATGCTGAGATTAATCAGATGCTGCGCGCTTCTTACGTAAACCTTACCGACATTCTTGTTGAGGGCATCAAAGCATTTATGATGACGAAAAAGCAGATAATACGCAGGCACCGGCTCATGAATCCGGAGTTACTACAACCGTATTTTGAAAAAGGACAAAGTATTATTGGTGTGACCGGTCATTACGGCAACTGGGAGTGGGGAAGCATTTCGGCAAGTCTCCAGATGCGTCAGCGCGTTCTGGGTTTTTACAAGCCACTCACCAATAAATATATCGATCGTTTTGTTCGCAACAGCAGATCAAAATCAGGGACAACGCTGGTTTCTATTTACGAAACGGCAGCTGTGTTTCGCCGTTACCGGGACGAAAACGTGGTATACCTGATGGCTGCAGACCAAAGCCCCACCAATCGGACAAAATCATACTGGGTAGAATTTCTGGGCAGAGACACTGCATTTTTGCATGGACCGGAAAATTACGCCCGCACCTATAATTATCCGGTTATTTATATTGATGTACAGCGCGCAAAACGCGGGTTTTACGAAATCTATCTTTCAGTACTCTGCGAAGATCCGTCAATACTCAAAGAAGGTGAACTTACAGCCTTGTATGCAAAAAAACTCGAATCGGTGATTCAAAAAAAACCGGAGAACTGGTTATGGTCACACCGTCGTTGGAAGATGAAACGCTAAACCGTTCTGTACATTTCCTCTATCAGATCAGCGTATTTTTCATTCACCATTTTTCGTTTGATTTTCAATGTGCTCGTAAGAATGCCGTTCTCAATAGAGAACAGCTCAGGCAGTAAAATAAACTTAACTACCCGCTCATGGGGAGCAAGCTCCTGCTGCAGCAAATTGAAACGTTCGGCCATTACCGCATACAGTTCCTTTGACTTAATAAGTTCAGGAATATCGGAAACTGACAATCCCAATTCTGCAGCCTTTATTTTTAATTTTTCAAATGAAGGCACAATAACAGCACTCACAAATTTACGTTTATCTCCAATGGCCACTATCTGTTCAACAAATGCATCCTGCCCAAGCAATAATTCAATTTTTTGTGGTGAAACATATTTGCCTGTTGAGGTCTTGAATAAATCTTTAATTCTGTCGTCCATATACAGAAATCCATCTTCGGTAACCCGTCCTTTATCGCCACTCATAAACCATCCATCGCGCAGTGAAGCCGCTGTTTCTTCAGGTTTCTTGTAATAGCCTCTGAAAACGGTTTTCCCCGAAATCATTATTTCATCACCTGCACCAATTTTAACAGACACCCCGGGCATAACACTTCCCACAGCATTAAAATCATAGATATCTTCTCTGAAACAGGCAACAGTTGCCGTGGTTTCGGTACAACCATATCCGTAGTTAACAAACAATCCTGTGCCATGAAAAAAGTGCAGTAAACCCGGTCTGATAGCAGCACCCGCGCAGGGCATAATCCGGATATTTCCGCCAAAAACCGAGCGAAGTTTTTTAAGTACGAGCTTATCCGCAATGGAATTCTTCATCTTCAGGCCGGCAGGAATAGGTTCCTTTTTACTCAGCAGCATGGCATGACGCATTCCTGTTTTTGTAGCCCAATGAAATATCGTTCTTTTGAATGCCGGCCATTTCAGCATTTCGGCTTCAATGCCTTCGTATGTCTTTTCAAAAAAGCGAGGCACAGTACACATCAGTGTAGGTTTCACAATAGGCAAAACATCAATTACGTGACGCGGATTTTCAAGAAAAAAGTTTATAACTCCTTTGCTAAGCAGATAGAGCGTCCATGTACGTTCAAAAATATGACTCAGTGGAAGAAAAGCAATAGACACATCTGTTTCGTATAAGTGCAGGCGTTGGTCGTGGTATCCGAAACAGCTTACGAAAGATTCCATGCCAAGCATTACCCCTTTGCCTTCGCCTGTTGTACCAGAAGTGTAAACGATAGTTGCCATATCATCAGCACGGAAATCTTCCTGAATTTTTTTCAGTTGATTTTTCAAATCAGATGTTGCGGAAATATTGATATACGTTTTAAGCGTAATAATGCGTTCATCTTTTATTTCAACACCGCCATCAAATACGATTACTTTGTTAAGTGAAACACAATGATCGAGCAACCAAAGCGAAATTTCAAGTTGTTCTTCATTGCCCGCAAACAGAAGCTGCATGCCTGTTTCATCAATAATATATTTTATTTGCTGCCTTGCTGATGTAGCCATAATGGGGACAACAACACCTCGAATACCAAATATGGCAAGGTCGGTGGTTGTCCAGTCGGGGCAGTTATGACTGTATATTCCGATGTTCGATTCAAAACCGAAACCGGCGTCTAAAAGCGCCATGGAAGTGAGCTCACACTGCTGCATCATAGCTGTCCAACCAATACTATTAACCTCGCCCGTATTTTTATTACGGTAACGAAAGACGTCCCGATTACCATATTTTTGTGCATTGGCTTTCACTATGGGAATTATATGTTCATTTATCATGAAATTTGCATATTTAGGGAGTTTCAGGGTACAAAGAGAAGCATTATTTCGGAAATTCAATCATTTTTTCTGTCAAACAAATTTTCATTCATGTTCCCTATAATCGTAACAGGCTGTCCAAAAATTTCGAGTCTCACGAATAATATTGTCTGTAGCCATTCAATTCGTATTTTTGCGAACAGTTCTACGGTGAATTTGAAATTCCACACATTCGTAAATTATGAAGGTTGATATTATTGGTGCAGGCGTTGCAGGTTTGTCGGCAGGTTGTTACCTGCAGATGAACGGCATCGGAACAACAATTTACGAAACCCAGCATCGTCCCGGTGGATTATGCACCAGCTGGACGCGCGGCGAATACACCTTCGATGGCTGTCTGCACTGGTTGCTGGGTTCGGGCAGCGCCAGTCCATTCTATAAATTATGGTCGGAATTGCTCGATATGGACAGCATCCGTTTTGTAAATCACGACCTTCGTGTCGATATCGGCACACGCGACCATGCAGATAAATACGGCGACAGGGTATTTCATCTTTATACCAACGTTAAACGGCTTGAAGCGTATATGCTGGATATTGCACCCGAGGATAAACGCTCCATCAAAAAATTCATTTCATCAATCCGCACTATTCAAAAATATGAGGTACCACCGGCAATAACTACGGCTCTTCAGATACAGCCCTGGTATAAAAAAATAGGCATGATTAAATTCCTGCCGATGTTGTTTTTTTTGATGCGATGGAATAAGATTACAAATTTTTCGTTTGCCGAAGAATTACAAAATCCATTTCTGAAAGAGAGTTTCCGGCTCTTGTTTGATGCGGAGAATACACATTTGCTTGTGATGACCATGCCTCTTGCTTTTTATGATCGTAATGGGGCAGGATACCCGCTTGGCGGCTCATTCGCTTTTGCAAAAAAAATTGAAGAGAAATATCTGGCTCTTGGCGGAAAAATTCATTACGGAAAGGCCGTACAAAAAATAATTACCGATAACGGCACAGCACAAGGATTGCTGCTCACCGATGGCACACAAACCAGGGCGGACATTGTGATTTCCGCTGCCGACTGGCATTTTACGTTATTCAAGGCACTCGAAGGAAAGTTTGTAAATAAAAAAATATTGCAGCTTGATAATCTTGAAAAATATAAAATTTACTACTCTGTTCTGTTAGTTTCCCTGGGTATCAACCGCTCAATAAATAACCTGCCGCATTTTTTCCGCTTTCCGCTTGAAAAAAATCTGGTATCGCCCGATGGCACAGTATATGAGCGGCTGGAGGCACACATTTATAACTATGACCCTACCCTTGCGCCTGAAGGCAAAACGGTGGTGGCGGCAAGTTTTTATACTACCAACGCAGCTTACTGGATAAACCTCCGCGAAACTGACCGCGAAAAATATAAAGAGGTTAAAGAAGCGTTTGCACGCGAAGTAACCGCATTGCTTGATAAAAAAATGGGCGACATAACAGCCCATGTTGAAGAATGCGACGTAGCCACTCCCGCCACCTACCACCGATATACTGGAAACAGGTTGGGCAGCGTACAGGGTTGGTTACCGGGCAAGAACATCGTAGAAATGTCGCAGGTGGAGATGGAACTTCCCGGGCTGAAGAATTTCTATTACGCCGGTCACTGGACACAGGTTGGTGGCGGGCTTCCTGTGGCGATAAAATCTGCTCGTGATGTTGCACAGGTAATCTGCCACCGCAACAAAATCAAGTTCAAAACACAGCTTTAAGAGGGCGCTTCGGCGCTTCGGCGCTTCGACAAGCTCAGCGACCGAAGTTCAGCGACCGAAGAATCCGTACCCTGAGCCTGTCGAAGGGTACATCGCAAGCGCTTCGGCGCTTCGACAAGCTCAGCGACCGAAGCTCAGCGACCAAAGTTTAGTGGGCGGATCGAAACGCCGGATTTTTAAAGTTAAAAAAAAAACGAAAACAAAAAAGAGATGAAGGGATTCATGTACATATTACTATGTTCAAACGGTAAATACTATACCGGCAGTACAAAAGACATAGAACGCAGATTGGAAGAACATCAAAAAGGAGAAGGTTCAAATTTTACAAAAAAGCATCTCCCGGTTGAATTAGTATATATTGAAATATTTCAAAGAATAGATGATGCTTTTTATAGAGAAAAACAGGTGCAAGGTTGGTCTCGTAGGAAAAAAGAAGCATTGATAAACAGCGAAAATAACAGGCTGCCTGAACTTTCCAAAAATTACACGCAATTTGGCAGAATTGAATAAACATTACATGGCAAGCGCTTCGGCGCTTCGGCGCTTCGACAAGCTCAGCGACCGAAGTTTAGTGACCGAAGTTCAGCGACCGAAGAATCCGTACCCTGAGCCTGTCGAAGGGTACATCGCAAGCGCTTCGGCGCTTCGGCGCTTCGACAAGCTCAGCGACCGAAGCTCAGTGACCGAAGCTTAATGGGCGGATCGAAACGCCGGATTTTGATGAATAAAAAAACGCCGACTTCTTGGGCCGGCGCATTCTAAAAAGTTTTCAGAAAATTATCGTTGACGTACGAACTTCGTCTTGAATTGTCGGTTGTTATCATCGATTACAATATGGTAAACACCTTCGGCATAACTGGCCGTTTTCAGCACTATGGCATTGGTGCCCTGAATCAAATTAAGTTCATGGTATTCTACCAACTTTCCTGCTACATCATATACCCTGAGCACTACAGATTTATTTGAGTTTGCATTGAACACAATCATACCATCATCCATAACCGGGTTCGGATACACCGTAACTGTTTCGTCACTTTCTTTATTGAACTCAACCGGAACAAGTGGTGAATACGTAAAGCTGCCATCGTAATCCGTTTGTTTCAGGCGGTAGTACGATAAACCTTCGTATGGTTGATAATCAATGCCATTATAGTACAGCGTATTATTGCTGTTTCCGGCTCCCGCCTGCTGCAATACAAATGAGAAGGTATTACCATCTTTGGTTTTTTCAACGGTAAAGTAATCGTTATTTGTTTCAGTAGCGGTTACCCAGAACAGGTCAACAACATCCACATTGGGCATAGCCGTAAATGAAATTAGCTGTATCGGTAGCGGAGCCATTGGGGGACACGGGTTATTAAATGCACCGGACGGTGAAACGGCACCCTGTCCGCCGGCAAACATGAGCGTTGCAACGAAAACTGGTGTTTGTCCGGCACAAGTTCCAAGTTTTTCAACCATAATATTGCCCCTGCCGCTTCCACCGGAATAGATGTAGGAAATAATATTATTGCTTGTGCAAGGCTTAAGAAGATCAGACATCCAAGACCCATTTCCGCCACCGCCGGAGTAGATGTATGAAGTTGCAGTATTCACAATACAGTTGACTGTCTGAAGCAATTCATACATTTTACTGCCACCGCCGCTGCCGCCATTATACATTGCATTTGCAATGCCATTACTACAAGCACCAAGCAATTGGTAGAAGGACGAGCCACCGGCGTTACCTCCAGCGTAAATGGAAGAAACCACCGTTTGTGCCAACGGACACGTTCCTAGCAGAATGCCCATAGTTTCACCGCCACCATTACCGCCTGAAAATATCTGAGTAAATACAAACGATGAACTGCAATTTCCTTGCTTTTCAACCATAAGCTGACCGCCTCCGTTTCCACCGGCATAAATAGAAGCAAGTTGCTGTGTACCACACTGACCAAGCTTCTCACCAATAGAAGAGCCATCTTCATTCCCACCGGCATATATGGAAGAAGTTACCGTTTGGGCAGCAGGGCAGGTTCCAAGTAATTCTTTCATCAGCGAACCACCACCATTACCGCCATTAAATATTGCGGTTGCAACGAATGGATTGTTACACGTTCCCTGTTTTTCAATCATAGCGCTGCCATCGGCATCACCACCGCTGTAAATAGCTGAAAGAACTGAAACTGCAGAACAATTTCCCTGTTTCTCAACCATCAACTCGCCACCACCGTTACCACCGTTATAGATTGCATTAGCTAACCCAGAACTACAAACACCTAAAACCTGATTAAATATTGAACCACCGGCATTACCACCGGCATAAATTGCAGATGTAAGTATTTGCGCGGCAGGACATGTACCGAGTAGTTCTTTCATAAGTTGTCCACCACCGTTACCGCCCGCAAATATTGGAGTGGAAACAAAGGGCGAAGGACAGCTTCCCTGTTTTTCTACCATTACGGAGCCGCCTGCGTTACCACCGAGATATGGTCCTGAAGAAAGCATTGCACCGCACTGGCTGAGACGTTCGGTTAGAGCGCTACCATCGGCATCGCCGCCCGAATAGATGTAGCTGACAACATTCTGCGCTGCGAGACATGTTGCTTGAAGTTCCTTCATGAGAGCCCCACCACCGTTGCCTCCGGCAAATATTGCAGTCAACACGAAATTAGAACCGCAGGTACCCAGCTTTTCAAAAGACTGAATAAGGCTAGAATTGCCACCATTGTAAATATTGGACGCTGTAAAATTCACACCGCAGTTACCTTGTTTCTCAACACTTAGATATCCTCCGCCATTGCCACCTGCATAAATTGCCGAAATCACTGATTGTGTCATACAATTACCCAGGCGTTCCGCCATTTGAATAATTGATGAATTGCCGCCGGCATAAATATAAGAAGTTACAGACACAGATGGTGCACAAGGTGATGGACTTATGAGATCATACGAAACTGCACCACCACCATTACCACCATAATATACAGCAACAGATGGCTGTTGTGATCCGCATAAATTCAGTTTTTCTTCCATATCGCCGCCACCGCCATTACCACCGGCATAGAAATTAGCCATCATGCTGTTCGAGCAGTTGCCTAACGCCTCTTTCATCTGCATCAGCGATGAATTTCCACCCGCATAGATATACGAAGTTGTTGATAGCACCGGAGCACAACCTACCGGATGCAGCTTATCGTATGTGTATCCGCCGCCGCCATTACCACCGTCATAAATATCAGATGCAACCAATGCGCCGCAGGTACCCAGCCAGTCAATAACGGCATGTCCGTCACCGTTTCCACCCGAGTAAATATAAGAGATGGCTGTTTGTGAAGACGGACAGTTCGCATTCGGACTTGCCGCTACGGCACTGCCACCGGCGTTACCACCTGAATAAATATAGGATGTAAGAGATGATGTAACACATGAACCAAGCAAATCAAACATGACATGACCATCGCCATTGCCACCGGCATAATAGCCCGGTCCCGAAATCTGAATACCACAGGCTCCAAGTTTCTCATTGTATACTGAGCCTCCTGCATTTCCTCCCGCATAAATGTTGGATGCCAATATATTCACAATACAGTTTCCAAATAGATCTATACTTGCATGACCATCGCCGTTACCACCCGCATAATAACCCGGACCGCTTGGTGTTGTAATGCAGGCACGAAGAGCTTCCGCAATCTGAACCAATGAGGAATTGCCGCCTGCATAGATTGCAGAAACTACCGATAGTGCGGGTGCACATGGTGTTGGGCTAATCATGTCATAAGTTATCGCGCCGCCACCATTTCCACCGAAATACACAGCAACAGAAGGAAGCTGATTACCGCAGGTTTTAAGCTTTTCTTCCATGTCACCACCACCGCTGTTGCCACCGGCATAATAACCGGGACCAAGACTGGAGGGACAACTACCCAATGCCTCAGCCATCTGAATATTAGAAGAATTTCCTCCCGTATAAATCAAGGAATTGGCAGAAACTACAGGTGCACAACCCACAGGATGCAGTTTATCATAAGCAAATTCGCCTCCACTGCTTCCTCCTGAATAAATATAAGAAGTAACAAGTGCACTGCAGGTTCCCAGCCAGTCTGCTATGGCATGACCATCGCCATTGCCACCCGCAAATATGTATGATACCGCAGTTTGTGATGAAGGACAGCTTGCATTCGGGCTTGCCGCAAAATTGCTGCCACCGGCATTACCACCATTATAAATATATGATATTGCATTTGTAGAAACGCAGTTACCCAGAAGTTCTTTCATAATACCACCACCGCTGTTGCCGCCGGCGTAATACCCGGGTCCTGAAATTTGAGAACCGCATGCACCGAGTTTTTCAGCAACATTAGTACCACCTGCATTACCTCCCGAGTAAATGGCCGATAACACTGACGTACTTGAACAAATACCATAAAAATTAATCACGGCGCTTCCACCGCTGATACCACCGGCATAATAACCGGGACCGGGTGAAGTGCTGAAACAGGCACGGAGTAACTCGGCAAATTGAACCAGAGATGAATTACCCCCGGAATAAACATTTGATTGTACTGAGATGGATGGTGCACACGGCGTTGGACTGATCATGTCGTACATCATACTTCCACCGCTGTTGCCGCCTTTGTATATAAAACTTGTCTGATATACCGGGGCTGCACAAGACCGCAATTTTTCGGCTAGATACCCACCACCGCCATTGCCGCCGGCATAATATCCCGGACCAAGACTCGTCGGGCAGGTTCCAAGACGTTCAGCCATCTGTAAATTTGACGAATTTCCACCGGAGTAAATCAGTGAATTCACAGATAGTACTGGAGCGCAACCCACCGGATGCAGCTTATCATAGCATATACTGCCACCGCTGTTACCACCGCTGTAAATGTAAGAAGTTACAAGCGCGCTGCAGGTTCCCAGCCAATCCAATACAGCATGACCGTCACCGTTTCCGCCGGTATAAATATAGGAGGTGGCTGTTTGTGACGAAGGACACGTTGCATTCGGGCTGGCTGCCATTGAGCTGCCACCGGCATTACCGCCATTATAAATATATGATAGTGCGTTTGTAGAAACGCAGCTACCTAAAAGCTCTTTCATGAATCCACCACCGCTGTTTCCGCCGGCATAATATCCCGGTCCGGCTATCTGAGCACCGCAGGCGCCCAATTTTTCAAACATAAAGGTTCCGGGGGCGCTGCCACCCGCGTAAATAAGGGAAGGTACTGAAACTGCCGGACAAGTCCCTAAAAAGTCGAGGGTATAACTTCCGCTTCCACTGCCACCCGCATAATATCCCGGACCGGAAATCTGATTGCCGCAATTGCCAAGTTTCTCAATGTTACTGCTTCCGCCGCCCGTATTGCCAGCATATATGTAAGATGTTACCGAAACGGCCAAAGGACAGGGTACCGGGCTTACCAAATCATAACAAACGCCACCGCCTCCATTACCACCTTTGTATGCCGCTCCCTGCTGGGAAAGAGTACCGCAAAGATTCAATTTCTCGGCAACACTGCTTCCACCACTATTACCGCCCGCATAATAACCGGGACCAACAGTTAACGGGCAAAGTCCTAAATATTCTGAAATCTGAAGCAAGGACGAATTGCCTCCTGAATAAATGTATGAAACTGATGACGGAGAAGGAGCACACCCGGCAGGATTCAGTTTGTCGTATGTATAACCACCACCACTGTTGCCTCCTGAATAAATATTTGAAGTAATTAAAGCGCCGCATGTTCCTAACCAATCAAGAACAGCATGACCATCACCGTTTCCACCAGAATAAATATATGATACAGCCGTTTGAGAAGATGGGCAGGTTGCATTCGGGCTTGCAGCAACAGAGCTACCACCTGCATTACCACCATTATAGATATATGAAATAACATTTTGGCTGCTGCATACACCTAACAGCTGAATAATAGCACCACCACCACCGTTGCCTCCGGCATAATAACCAGGACCGGAAATTTGCGAACCGCAGGCATTCAATTTCTCAAAAACGAAACTACCTGAAGCATTTCCTCCCGCATAAATATTTGAAGTGGCAAAAACAGTTCCGCAGACTCCGAGAAAATCAACCACAGCACTGCCGCCACCGTTGCCTCCATAATAAACGGCATTTGCAGAAAGCAATGAGCCGCAAACACCCAATATTTGTGCAAAGGTGCTGCCACCGCTGTTACCACCGTCATAAATATCCGAAAAAACAGAAACAGATGCTGCACAAGGCGTTGGACTAATTCTATCATAAGACGCGCTTCCACCGCCACTGCCTCCCAGATAAGCATAACTCTGCGTACTACCGTTACCGCACTGATTCAGTCGTTCATTAACAGCTCCGCCGCCACCATTTCCTCCGGCATAGTTCCCGGCACTGAAAGCTGAAGGGCAGGTACCCAAAACCTCAAAAACCTGCATTAATGAAGAGTTTCCGCCACTGTAGATATATGAAACTGCCGATAATACCGGGGCGCAACCAACGGGATGTAATTTATCAAAACAATATCCGCCACCGCCATTACCACCGTCATAAATATCAGATGCAACTAAGGCGCTGCATGTACCCAGCCAGTCAGTAACAGCATGTCCGTCACCGTTTCCACCCGAGTAAATATAAGAAAGGGCTGTTTGTGAAGAAGGACAGGTAGCATTCGGGCTCGAAGCAACGCTGCTTCCGCCGGCGTTACCGCCTGAATAAATATAAGAAAGTGTCCCCGAAGTAACACAGTTAGAGAGCAATTCTGTAAGTACATGGCCGTCGCCATTACCACCGGAATAGTATCCGGGTCCGGAAATCTGAGATCCGCAGGCATTCAGTTTTTCAGAAACAAAAGTTCCTGAACCATTGCCTCCTTTATATATGGCAGAAATAACACTATTTATTACACAATTGCCAAGATAATCAAGCATGGAACCACCGCCAGAATTTCCACCGTTATAAATATATGAAATGGCTGAAAGCGCCCCACAAACACTCTGATAGGTGACCTGCATCGCACCGCCACTATTACCGCCGGCATAAATTGCCGAGGTGAGTGTCTGTGCCGCCGGGCAGCTTCCCTGCTTTTCAAGCATCAGATAGCCACCCCCATTTCCACCGTTGTAAATCAGAGAGGCAACAGAATTTGTTGTGCAGTTACCCTGTTTTTCCACCATCAGACTACCACCGCCATTGCCACCATAATAGGCCATCGCCGAAGGAGACACGGAACCGCAATTACTAATCTTTTCACCATAATAATTTAAGGGACCGTTCCCACCATTAAACATGGTTGTTGCAACATATTGAGCTGCCGGACAGCTACCCTGTTTTTCAATCATTATATTTCCTCTGCCGTCGCCGCCATTGAAAATTGCAGTTACTACGAAGGGATTGCTGCACGTTCCCTGTTTTTCTAAACTGGCAGAACCGTCGGCATCACCCCCGTTAAACATGGTTGTAGCAACGAAATTAACCGAACAGTTCCCTTGCTTTTCGACCATTTTTGAACCTGAACCATTACCACCGGCATATATCGCACTTGATGGGACAACAGGACCGCATAGACGAAGCAATTCAGCTAGTACACCACCACCTGAATTTCCGCCTAAATAGATACCGGAAACAACCGTAACTGAAGACGGGCATGTACCCTGCTTTTCAAGGATTGCACCACCGCCCCCATTACCACCTGTATAAATAGCCGATGCTAAAACATTTGTGATACAAGTCCCCAATTTTTCAAACAGAGAGCCGCCACCGCCATTGCCGCCCGAATAAATCAGAGACAAAGAAATACTGCCGGTGCAATTCCGAATTGCCTCAGCAATACCGGAGCCGTCAGCATCGCCTCCTGCAAACATGTTTGTTGCAACAAATACTGCGGTCGGACAGGAACCCTGTTTTTCGAGCGACAGATAACCTCCGCCGTTGCCACCGTTAAACATTATTGTTGAAACGAAATTTGACGAGCAGTTGCCTTGCTTTTCAATATTGGCTGAGCCGTCGGCATCACCACCATTATAAATATTGGATGCCGTAAAATTAACCGAGCAGTTTCCCTGTTTCTCAAACAGCATGGAACCGGAACCGGAACCCCCGGCATAAATAAATGAAGTTGAAGTATAAGTGGCGCATGCCCGTAACAGCTCTGAGAAAATGCTTCCGCTACCGCTGCCACCTTTATATATATCTGAAGTCAGAACTGTAGGAGCACAGCTCTGAGCACTTTGTTTCAGGACAGAAAAATAACCTCCCCCATTACCGCCGCTGTAGATGTCGGAAGTAACCGGCACCGGAATACAGGACTGGCTGCTCTGGGCGAGATAGCTTGCCGTACCCTGACCATCACCACCACTGTACTGCGCTAAAAGCAGTAAGGGCGAGAACAGGCAAAGCACAACAAAAAGTAATCTCTTACTTAATATATATTGTATAAAAATTTTCAAATTGTATAATTTGTCATGTTATCCAAACCACACTACCTACATAAACCCGGCGACAATCCCGAACCTACTCGCTAAAATCAATATAATCAAAATCCGGGCAGGCACCCGTGTCAGCAAATTGCTGACACGGGACAAGCCGGAAAAACAATAAAATTCTAGTAATTCACGGTGCGAACACCACGTCCACCAGCATTAGCATTTGATCCTTGATCGCAGTACCTGTAAGATATCTGCAGATATTGCCAGCTACCTGAAGCAAGATCCCATGCTCCGCCACGATAGCAGTTCGGAGCAACTGACCATGATGTGGGAGGTGTTGTGTTTACATCACCGTCGCCAATATCCGTTACTCTGTTAAGCCAAGTACTAACCTGACTATTACCATAGTTAGGATTGTTACCATATGACCACACAAAATCGGCAACATTACCTGACATATCAGCTACACCGTAGTAAGATGAACCTGTATTTGAACGGGTAGGTGCAGGTGAGCTTGAACCCGGCATATAGGTTTGTCCAACCCTAAGCGGACCGCCTGTATTGTTAGCCCAAACTGATGAACCACTACCACTGTTAGGAGCAGGTGTCATGATTTCGTTAACACGACCGCCGGTACCCGGAGAAATACCGGTACTTGCATTACGATAAAGACCATTCGAGCCATCCTGACCCCAAACAGCTTCGTATGTCTGATAAGCAACATTCGCAATAGGACCACGGCATGTTTTTTCGTATTCCATTTCGCTCATCGGCCTGAGGCAAGCCCAGTCAAGATAATTACGCAGGAAAACCTGATTGCTATAATACAAATAGTTGCATGCAGTATTGGCGCCATCATCAACTTCACCATAAGTGCCATTGTTATTCATATCGCAGCCGAAAGTAACAGGCATATTTGCCGCAAAAGTTGTGGGGCAGGCGATTTCCTGACGTTGTACGGCAGTATAAGGTGAACTAACACTTGTAGTATACATTGCCCATTTGTAGGTGCTTGATAAGGTTGTTGCAGTAATAACATTGAAACCTGTAGATCCACCAAGGCCAGTACCAATATAAGTATTGTTGATTTGGTTCTGACGGTCGAGTGAATTCAGGAAGTCGCAATATTGCTGTTGTGAAATTTCATATTTCATGCACCAAAAGGCACCATAACCTTTAGGACAGGTTGTTGGCATCGTGGCAGTACCTGAAGTATAGGAATATGTCCATAATCCACCGGTTGTGTTCAGGGGAATTGTAACGTTTTCGCCGGTTACAATATAAGGAACGAGGCCGGTTGAGTTGTTACAGAAGTTGTATGAAGTAGCACTGTTAACAGTAGGATTTCCGCAACCAAGACGGAAATTCATGCCACCCGTACCTGAGCCGATAGGATATTCACCGGGGATGTAAACCATTTCAATAGCGTTCACGCGGATGTCCCAGTTACCACCAACGGTTCCCTGAGCAACCTGATCCCAATGAAGTTTAAGACCGGTAAGTGTGTAAGTTCCGGTACCGTCGGTAGGTCTGTAAAGATAGATACCAACAGCGCGTCTTTTCAAAGGAGAGCCAACATAGCTGAAACCCATTTGTTTTCCTGAACCGTTGGTATAATGATTTGCAACAACGGAGTCAAGTTGTACATGGTTGTAAGCTGAAGGATACGATGATGTACGGTCGCAAGCATCGCGGTATTTGATAAATACCCAAACACCGTCGTAGTTCACAGTGGAGTTCACGGTACCCGTATTTCTCCAGCTGTTGTCCCATGAGATGTCGAATTTGATTGTGTCGCTCACCAATGTAACATTAGAAATGCTGACATTGTTGGCGCTCAGTTTACCCACGAACAACAGGCAAACTGCCATTACGAAAAACATTTTCGTAAAAAGGTTCATACTTCTTTTCATAAAATTGCAGATTTGGTTAATAATTAATTGATTTGGGTTATATTTATTGTTTAATAAAAAATGAACCGCCTGAAAAAACAATCACTATAATAACGTCAATCGATGAGTAAGGAGAGTATGATACCGTTTGTATCGTTTCTAAAATTCTATTTTCGCACTAAAAAAAATAAATAACTATTTATGTTTTTAACAATCGCATGTTAATAAGACTGCAAATATAAATCATGTTTTGGATTAAAAAAACATTAAATCACTTTTTCCGTATGCGTTTATTTACCTGCTTTGTCATTTTTTTTAATAACATTGTAGAAAGAAAACAGCAAGTCGTATAATATCGAATTTTGCTATATAAATTTGTTTTTAAGTGCATTATGCATATTTTGTGCTATTAATAAATTCTATATTTTATTATATGAGAATTATTTTATGTGATTTATTGAAATGATTGTCTGTTTATTACAAATAATTAACTATTATCATACGTAAAATTGCCTTATACACCAAGCCTGTAAGATTTGGGTAAAAATTAGTTTAAAAAAGGTGTTGATTCATATCATAATATTGGCCTGAATCGGTAATTTAGAATCAAACACCTTCACAATGCCAGTAAAATAAGGCCTTACAGATATTGTTGAATCATTATTTTCTTTTCTATTCCGTTATAAAATAAACTTCAAATCATTCATACAGATTTACTCGGGAGCGGCCATAAATAATGTCAGCTTATTGAGTACTCACCAAATAAATCAGTGGCTTCAGAAACAACAACAACCCTCCTTTAATAGTATTTTAATATCTTTGTTGCTCAACTTTGAGTAGTAAAAACTTCAATCCCGGTTATGCCACCAAAAAATAAATCAAAAAAAAGAAATCATCCTGAAATACCTCAGCAGCCAGAACGAAAGACATGGCCAATGTTAGCGTTAGGTGCACTGTTGCTGATAACAATTGTTATCTACTGGAGCTCGCTGAAAAATGGTTTGACAACCATGGATGACTCCGATTATATAATAAATAATCCCGCCATAAAAAATCTGTCATGGAGCAGCATTGGGAATATATTTTCTTCATTTTATATGGCAAATTATCACCCGCTGGTTACGCTGGTTTGGGCTATTATATATAAGTATTCAGCCGCAACACCACAGTCGTACCACCTTGTCAGCCTGTTGTTCCATTTAGTGAATATCTACCTCGTATATCGTTTTGTACGGCTGCTGTCAAACAGTGAATACAAATCACTGGCCGTTGCGCTGCTTTTTGCCATTCACCCGCTCAATGTAGAATCTGTTGCCTGGGCCTCAGAGCTGAAAAACTTAATGTTTGCCTGTTTTGCCCTGCTCTCACTTATTTATTACACGAAATACTCAAACAAACCGGAGAATGTCCGCCCGCTGGTAATTGCCGGAGTATTCTTTCTGTTGTCATTACTTTCAAAATCAGCCGCCGTAGTGCTTCCTCTTGCCTGGTTCTCAGTTGATATATACACGGGACGAAAAACATCTACCAAATATTTTATTGAAAAGCTTCCGTTCTTATTGATTTCAGTGCTCTTTGGCATTCTTGCAATCCTATCTCAACAGGTTGTGATACACAGTTCCTTTACACCTGAATTTGCATGGTTTAACAGGGTTTTCTTTGCCTTCTACAGTATAGGGTATTATATAGCAGCACTTTTTGCGCCGGTTCATTTATCTGCCATACACTTTTATCCTGAGCAGGGCGCAACCCTCCCTATTATTTATTATATCGCAGTTCCCTTGGTATTAGCAATGTTCGTTGGCTTATGGTTTTTAAAAAAATACAGAAAGCTACTTCTTTTTGGCCTGATGTTTTATATCGTAAATCTTTTGATGGTGCTGCAATTGGTACCCTTTGGACAGGCTGTAGTTGCTGAACGGTATGCTTATCTTCCTATGATTGGACTATTGTATATTCTTATAACTGTTGCAGGTGATGCCATACAGAGATTCGAAAGCCAAAGAAAAAACGCAGCTATATTATCAGTTGCCTGTTTATTTTTCGTGTCAGGTTTTTTTATCTATCTGACAACGGCCAGAGTGTATGTTTGGAAGAATAGCCAGACGCTGTTTAATGATTTTGCGGCAAAATATCCAGATCGTGCATTTAGCCATTTTGCTGTTGCCAATGCACTGGGGAGTTCCGGGGACTTCAGGGGTGCCATGGATGAATACAAAAAAGCAGAACAAATTAAACCAGGAATAGATATTTACAATAACCGCGGGTCGCTGAAACTGTCAGTGCATGATTTTCCCGGCGCTATTATAGATTATTCAAAAGCGATTGAAATTGATTCAACACAGCCAACCATTTACTTTAACCGCGGCATGAGCCGGCTTTCATTAAATGATTTTCAGGGCGCAGCAGCGGATTTTAAAAAAGCAATGGATTTAAAAGCGCGATTCATTGACGCAATTACTACTGCAGCCTATTGTTATTTCAGGATGGAAAAGCTCACAGACGCCGTGGCACTTTATTCTCTGGCATATTACTATGAACCGAAGAGCACCATTATTCCATTTAATATTGCAACCATCTATCAAAAGCTGGGCGACAGAACTTCGGCATGTGAATTCTATCATACAGCTGCGGAAAGAGGATATATGGCTTCTATTGATTCGGTGAGCAGTTATTGTTCTAAATAGAACGTAAAAAAAAGGCAGAACATCATGTCCTGCCTCAACTTCACATAAAATATTTTTACTGCCGGGTTAACTCAACCTGATAATGTTTGTTTTCATACTCGGTTTCAATCCATGTTTCGTTGTTGGTCAGTTTCAATATCGTCCAGGTTGAAACGGCAAGTGCTTTAAAAGGGCCATAACCGGGATATTCATCCGTTTCCTTAATATCATACAGAGAAAGCGTTTTCTTGCTGTCAATCAGTTTGAATGAACCACTAAGTAAACCGAGGGTATGCGCCACATCGAATTTGCCTGTTGACGGCTCAAAGTTGACCCGTGTACTGCAAATAGAATCGGCCCAAAGCTGATTCTCCGTTGAACCATCAATATAAAATTTATTGAGAATGAAGTTTCCGGTGATACGATTTTCGGCTGAACGGATTGATATCAGAGGTCCATCAGCATATTTCTTGCACGATGTAAACACAAGACCGATGCAGAACAACGCAAGTATTCCTAAACCCGAAAGGACAATTTTTCTCATGAGCCAATTATTAATTTATTAGCAGAAAATAATACGTATAAGTTGCCAAAAATAGCAGTTTTTTTGCAAATATATGACAAAAGGGGTGATTTTGTTCCTCCAATAATAAAAAAACAGGAATTGGAGACCGGACAGGGACCCCAATAATTGGGTAATTTTTATATTTTTGTAACAGATATGCAAATAGCTTCCTAACGATGAGCGACGACAAATTCCCGAAGTATTCAAACATACGGATCGATTATAAAATTTGGATGTCGTCGTGCGACGGTCTTGAAATTATGGATGATGCCAAATGGAACCTGCTGATAGCAATTCAGGAATACGGTTCATTGATGGCCGCTGCTAACAAATGTGAGATTAGTTATCGTAAAGCATGGGGTGATCTCAAGAAAGCCGAAGCATTTCTCGGATTCCAGATTATTGAAAAACACCGGGGCGGGAAAGATGGCGGTACAACAGCACTCACTCCCGACGGAGAATTGCTGATACTTTCATACAAACAGTTCCGCAAAGATTTTCAGGAATCGGTACACCAGTGCATCATACATTTTAAAAAATCGCTTAAAACAAATTCTCCCACTCGATGAAAATCCGCACCTTCATTGGCATTGACGATACCGACAATCTTGAAAGCAGGGGAACCGGATTCCGCGCACGCCAATTGGGTGAAACAATTGAGGCCGCGGGACTGGGAACATTGATTTGTGTTACCCGGCATCAACTGCTTGTTAACCCTGCAATTCCCTATACTTCACACAACAGCAGTGCCAGTTTGCTTATTGAAACTGCAGCGCCTGCCGATGAACTTATTGAACACTGCCGCAATTTTCTGTTACGCGAAAGCGCCGATGGCTCTGATGCAGGTTTATGCATTGCTTCCGAAAGCAGTATCAGCGAAAAAATTATTGAATGGGGTCAGCGTGCAAAAAAGGAAGTCCTTTTTAGCAAAGATGCCCACACTATTGCTCATGATGCAGGCATTTTTCTTGAAGGACTTACAGGGGAGAAAATAGGTGTAATAGGCTCGCTTGCCGCAATAGGATTGCGCAAATGGGGTAACGACGGGCGTGTGCTCTGGCTCAGAAATCTCAGAGAACTGCGGGGAATAATTCCTGCAAAAGACCTGATAACACAACTTGGTCTGGACGCTCTTACCGATAAAAACGGTGTTGAACTACCCCCTGATGCTACGATTGACACAGGCCAGTGGATGCGGCCTGTGATGGTTCACAATAAGATTACTATTTTTGCAGAAAGGAAAACGGATTATGGAACAAATGAATGGCAGATTGCTTCCAAGGACTTTATCAAAGGTATCAGCGAATAGCACACTGACAGTAATTGCAGAGGCCTTGCTTCTGATGCTTTTTGGCGCACTGGCGGCCGTAATACACGCACGCTTCCGCGTTCCGCTCAGATTGCCGGGACATCACGGCATAGAATTCATGACCATTTTTATGTTTTGCAGGCAGGCATCACGCTTCAATATGGCGACGAGCCTGTCATCACTCGGTGCCGGAATGATTCTGATGATTCCCGTGCTTGGTTTCAAAGACCCTTTTATGGCCTTTGTATTCTTTGTCCCCGGCGTTCTTCTTGATCTTTTATTCATGGCATTTAGAAGAATTAACTCCAATATTTTAATCTCAGGGCTTATTGCAGGAATCAGCTACGCATCCATTCCGCTGTGCCGGGAAGTCATAAGCCTTGTGCTGGGAATTCCATACGGTTCGCTGCTGAGCGGGATTATATATCCTACCGCCACACATTTTATTTTCGGATTTATTGGCGGAAGTCTGGGTGCCGGTGTATATAAACTTGCTTCTCAGAAAAAGAAAACAAATTAGGTTGTAAATAGTAACATCAGGTGTACAAATCCATTCACACCGTTATGTAATATTATTCATAACGATTTATTATGAAAAGAGCGACAATACTTCTTCCGGTAACTATATTACTCCTTTTTATTGCCGGCTGTAAAAAAGAAAATACACCCGGTGCAGGTCCTTCCTTCAACTTGAAAAAAGGGATGGGCTATGTGTCGGGCGATACGCTGCTGGCGCCCGGCGCTCAGTTCAAATTTGGAATTTCCGTGAACGGCGGAGATGAAAATGTGACGAATATTATTCTTAAAATAAACTCAGGCACAGAACAGGTGTATTCCGACACGGGAATCAACAATAAAAATTTCTATTTTGAAAAGCTCATAACCAAAAGTGCCGCCGCGAAAGACATCTGGACTATTATAGTCCGCGACAAAGCCGGGTTAAGTTCCACACTCAGTTTTACTGTTTCAAAAGACCCATTTGCTGTTTTTGGGCAGGTAAAAACTTTTCAGAATATAACGTTAGGCGCACAGAATAACAGTACAACCGGGAGCTTCTTTAACCCGGGAAACGGAAATATTTACCTGCTACCCCAGGCTTTTCTTGTTCAGGATTCCATTGACATGCTTTATTTCTATGACCCTGCCGGCGACGGGAATACTATAGCATCGCCCAATGCCAACATTGACAGTTCAAATGCCTTTGGAGGAATCTACGGATTATTTCATTGGGGTGTTAAACACGAAACTCGATATTACAAAACAAGTCTTGCCGCCACCGATTTTAATACTATTGTCAATGACAGTTTGCTGCTGGCGTCCTATAACGAACTGCTTGGCAAGCGCAAAGCAAAGAATCTGGTGCCGGGTGATATTTATTCGTTCAAAACAGCGGACAGTAAGTATGGATTATTCATGGTGAATGTGGTTAACGGGACGGATGCAGGGACTATTGATGTCGATATTAAATTTCAAGATTAAGTATGAACAAGAGTCAGTATATAAAACTGTTTACCGTAGTTACTTGGATTATCATGTTTATGTTAATTACCAATATTACTTATGCTCAATTATCGGGACGCATTACTGATTATTCCACCGGAAAAAAACTTGCCGGAGCCAACATCATTATCCGCGAACTGAACACAGGCCAGGTTTCGGATTCATCAGGGAGTTTTTCATTTCACAACATAGTGCCGGGAAAATACCATATAACGATGTCGTTTGTTGGCTATCTAACGTATACTCGCAGTATCCGGATTGAAGCAAATAAGCCGAGAACTCTAAGCATTGCGCTGCTGCCTGCTGTTTCAGAAATATCAACCGTAGTTGTGACTGCAACACGAAGTGAACGCGATGAAAACGATATTCCGTCGCGCGTGGATGTGATAACTAAGGGCCAAATTGAACGCTCAGCAGGTATTACTGCTGATGAAATACTTGCATCAATACCGGGAGTATACTCAAGCCGCGATTACGGTCTCGCCAATAAATCGGGCAATGTGAGTATGCGCGGACTCAATAGAAATGTTCAGACACTTATTCTTGTTGATGGTGTGCCATACACACTTATTGACGGCGGCGCTTCCGGATGGAACCGCATCAATCCTGAAACTATTGAGCGCATTGAAATATTGAAAGGACCCGATTCGTATATGTATGGCAGCAATGCCATGGGAGGCGTTATCAACATCATCACCAAAAGACCGGTAAAACCAATTTCCGGCATGGCACGGGCATTTTACGGAAGCTGGAACACCATCGGCGGTTTTGCCTCGTTGCAGGGAAAAACGGGTAAAAAAATACGTGGTTTTTACTGGTCGGCCGATGGCTTCTACCGAAAATCAGACGGCTATTTAATGAAACCTGATTCAACGGAAATGTGGTATGATATAAAAGCAAAATTTAACGAATACAATGCAGGGATAATCGCCGGATACCGGATAAATTCAACTTCTTACATTGAGGCAGGATACACGTATGCTTATGACTGGCGCAGTACGGGCATCCGGTATTATGAGCCTGACGGTTCATTTACTAATTATTATGACCACGTTGCACGGATTAAATATCACGGAAATATTAAGAAAATTTCACTTGACGCTAATGCTTTCTATAAAAAAGAAGAATCGTACAAACAAAGTGAAGGAGTAAAAAAGAAAACAGGTGCCTATACGTTTTCAAATACCGAATCGCCCTCAGAAGATTACGGATTGTGGACGGCTGCAGGGATTCCAGTTTTCAAAAACAATCTGCTAACAGTAGGTATTGATGTTAAACGGGGTTCGGTTAAAAGCAGCGATATTTACCGAACTTCAACGGATACGGTCAGCTATTCGGGGAAGTTAGATTATGCCGCATTTTTAATGCAGGACGAGGGTTGGCTGTTTAACAATAAATTGAAATTTTTGGCAGGACTTCGTTATGATTATGTAAGATTTTATGCAGGTGATTTTTTAATTAAAGCGCCCTCACTTACTACCGTTTTTCTTGCTCCTTTTGCCAAGCAATATTCCGAAAAAGAATGGACGGCTGTTAGTCCAAAACTTTCCGTTAAATACATTCTGAATAAATCAGATAACGTATATCTATCGTACAGCAAGGGTTTCAGACCTGCAACACTCAGCGACCTTTGTAAAACGGGCGATGTGGAAAAGGGATTTAAAATTGCCAACACCGGTCTCATACCCGAAAAAATAAACAGTATTGAGCTTGGTGGAAATTTTATATTGCTCAAAAATCTTTCGCTGCAACCCACCCTATATTATTCGGTTGGTAAAGATTTTCAATATTTTGTAGCAACAGGAGATTCCATGGCAACCACAGGAGAAACCGAAAAACCTGTGATTATGCGGAGGAATATCAACACGGCAGTGATTAGCGGAGCAGAGCTCGCACTGCGATATATTTTCATTAAAAACATTGAATTATATCTGGCATATACATGGAACTCAGCCAAAATAAAAGATTTTACAACAGACAGTATTTCACCGTCGGATTTGAGCGGTAAGATACTCGTTGAATCACCCGAACATATTATTTTTTCAGGAATCTACTGGAGTAATCGCTATATAAGCGTTTCCGTAAATTATAAATACCGTAGTAAGGTGTGGATTGATGACGAAAATACACTTTCAATGACACCCCGTTCGCAGTTTGATGCAAAGATTACAGGAAGGTTCAGCCGCCATCTCACAGCATCAGTAACAACTCAGAATGTACTGAATAAAATCTTCACCGACAGCAAAGGATTACCGGGTCCCGGCCGAATTATTACAACAGATATTACATTCAATTTTTAATAAATAATTTGTAATTATAAACGAAAACCGTAATTAAAATGAGAAGACTCTTTACATTGCTATTTATTTTGGTGGCATCAATAAATTTTTCGTTTGCACAAGATACTCTTGTAGCATGGACGTTCAGTGCAGGGAATGAAACTGATTCTGTTGCCACTTTCGCAAAGCCAATGAATGCCGCAAGTGTATTGCGCAGTAACGGAACCTCTGCTATCAACTGGACCACCAATGGCGTAACAGGCAAATGTGCACAAGCCACAGACTGGAATAACGGTGCCAATGCCAAATACTGGGAAATAAATTTCAAGAGCATCGGTTTTATGAACCTCACACTTTCGTCGGCCCAGAGATCAGGAGGCGCAAACCCCGGTCCGCGCGATTTCAAAGTTCAGTATAAGATAACTTCCGGCGGCATCTGGACAGATGTATCAGGTCTTGACATTAATACCGGCTCAGGAACCTGGACTCCGGGAACAGTAACAGATTTTAGTCTTCCGGCAGCATTGAATAATCTTACTGATATGATTTATCTGAGATGGATAATGACAACAGATTCAGCAACGGACGGTAATCTCGTGCTGGCTACCGGTATCTCAAAAATAGATGACATCTTCATCAAAGCAGTACCCGACCTTTCAGCAATAAATCAGAATGTATCCGCAGAAAATCTACTTGTATATCCAAATCCCGCAACTGAGACCGTTAACATAAATAGTGTAAATCCGGTTTCAGAAATCAGGCTGTTTGATATGCACGGAATGCTCGTGTACAGCTCATTTAATGAGTTCACCAATGCCACCATCTCACTTGAAGGAAGAAGTAGCGGATTGTATTTTTTACAATTTCGAGTACGTGGAATTGACGGGGTGATTACGAAAAAACTTATTGTTGAATAATACGTGACAGCTGCGAGAGTCGGAAATAATATTGATATAGCGTCCTCATCATTGTTATTTTTCATAACTTGCTTTAAAATAAAAAAGCTTACAGCTATGAATTTCCGTTGCTCACGCCTCTTTACTGCAGTCATGATGTCTGCGGCACTTGTAATGTTGACTATTTTAAATGGTCATGCGCAACGATTATTTGATAATAACCCTAAAGTTTCTGATGACAAGCACTGGGACAACAGTTTTGGCGCGGCGAACAGTCCAAATGGTCCGGTGTATGCCATTTTTGTAAAAGACAGCAGTATCTATATCGGCGGCAGCTTTACGATGGCCGGAAGTATAAATGCTAACAGCATTGCTCGCTGGGACGGCCATCAGTGGTATGCTCTGGGCGAAGGCGTTGGCGGAGGCAGCGGTCCTTTAGCACCGACAGTATATGCTATAACCGTTGATAACAATAATCATGTTTTTGCCGGAGGTAATTTCATCTCAGCCGGAAGTATGCTTGCCTCCAATATTGCCATGTGGGATGGCAGCAGCTGGACCTCACTCGATTCAGGAATGAATGCTGAAGTAAAAGCACTGGCTGTTGGAAGCGCGGGAGAAATATACGCCGGAGGTCTGTTTACAGCGTCGGGAACCATGCCGTTAATGCATATTGCCCAATGGAACGGCACAGACTGGACAGATGTTGGCGGTGGCATCAGCGGAAGTACAGTAAATAGTATTGCTATAAAAGGGACAACAGTCGCTGCTGCGGGAAATTTTGATTACGCAGGTGCAACAACCGCGCAAAACATTGCACTTTGGGATGGCTCAGTATGGTCAGCGGCAGGAAGCGGAACTGACTCAACAATCAATTCAATTACGTTTAAAGGAAATGATCTTTACTCCGGCGGATATTTTCTGCACTCGGGCGGTGTTGCCACTAACTATTTTTCTAAATATTTAACGGGAACCTGGTCCGCAATAGGCGCAGGACTGGACTATCCGCCTGCATGTATCGGCTATAACCAAACCGATGTTTTCGCTCTTTCGTCCATTACCGGTGCAGGTGCTTATAATATCACAAAATACGATTGTTGCTGGGATCCTTTGGGCAGTGGTTTGGATACCGTAGCTTACGCATTGTGCGTTAATGGAAATGATGTGTGGGCCGGTGGACCATTTGTACAAGCAGGAGGCAAGCCAAGTATTCATTTCGCACACTGGAATGTAACCAAAGATTTTAGTGCCGGCATCCAGGAACATGCGTCGGCTAAAAGAGAAATTTACTTATTCCCAAATCCTGCAAAAGAAACACTCAATATTAATGCCGGCAACCTGCAACAAGGTCGCTACCGCTTAGAAATTTTCAGTTCAATAGGTTGTATTGTTCACACAGCGGAAGTGGAAAAACGTTCAGCATTTTTCACATTCGAAGTTGATGTTCGCGGATTGCAATCGGGAGTCTATACCATCAGATTAAGTTCTGAACAATATACCGCAATCAACAGGTTCATTGTTGAATAAGGATAGCTCATCAACTATTTGTATTTTTGCAGTCCAATTACTATCGTAATGATTTCTCTGAAGGATGCTCTTGACAGAGTTTTAGCAAATGTGCCTGTTACAGGAACAGAATCAATAAGGCTTGAAAACTGCGCCGGTCGGGTGCTTGCTGCAAATGTTGTTTCAGACGTTGATATGCCGCCTTTCAATAAATCGGCTGTTGACGGTTTTGCCTGCCTTAAATCGGATATCGGTAAAGAACTACAGGTAATAGAAACTGTTCCTGCCGGAAAGATTCCCGAAAACAAGGTAAGCCCGGGCATTTGTATAAAAATAATGACCGGCGCGATGGTCCCCGAAGGCGCTGATTTTGTTGCCATGGTAGAAAACAGCCAACCTTTGAATAACGGGACTATCAGACTAGACGCGGCTCCGGGAGGAATCAATATTTGCTTTACTGCCGAAGATGTTAAAAATGGAGATATCGTTCTTGAAAAAGGTATTACAGTTATGCCACAGCACATTGCCGTAATGGCTGCCGTTGGCTGCACTGAACCGGTTGTTTATAAAAAACCACACATCACGGTGCTTTCTACGGGTGATGAACTTGTGGAGCCCGATTGCAAGCCGGGTCTTTCACAAATACGGAACAGCAATGCATCACAGCTTATGGCACAGGTTGTGCAAGCCGGTGCAGAAGCCGTTTACGGAGGAATTGTGAGTGACGACGCTGAAGTTACGTTTCAGAAAATATCATCAGCCGTAAATGAATTCGATATTGTAATTCTTACCGGTGGTGTTTCAATGGGCGATTATGATTTTGTACCCGATGTAATGAAACGCGCCGGCATTGAAATAATTTTTCACAGCATCGCTATACAACCTGGGAAACCGACACTTTTCGGGAGAAAAGGGAATAAACTCGTTTTTGGGTTACCCGGCAATCCGGTATCGTCATACATTGCATTTGAGCTGATTGTGCGTCCAGCGATATGCCGCATGATTGGGAAAGAATACATTCCGGTGCAATTCAACGCGCCACTGTCAGCCGACTTCATGAGGCGTAATACAAGCCGGGAAGCCATTGTACCGGTGAAGTTTATTGAAGATGGATCTGTTGAACCTGTAAGCATGCACGGTTCTGCGCATATACATGCACTGACGTATGCAAACGGTCTCATGATAGTTCCTGCAGGCACAGCGCTTATATCAAAAGGAGAAATGGTTCATGTTAGATCATTATAACAGAAGTATTAATTATTTGCGCATTTCGGTAACCGACCGCTGTAACCTGCGCTGCACCTACTGCATGCCCGAAGAGGGCGTACGGCAGCTCAGTCATTCAGAAATATTGTCATTCGAAGAAATTGAAGACGTTGTTAAAACAGCCGTTGCATGCGGAATAGATAAAGTCCGTTTAACAGGTGGTGAACCTCTCGTTCGCAAAGGTATAGTCAATCTGGTTGAACATATTGCAGCCATTCCGGGAATTAAGGACCTTGCTCTCACTACAAATGGCACATTGCTCGAGCAGTTTGCCGAACAGCTTGCCAAAGCCGGTTTGAAGAGAATTAATATAAGCCTGGATACCGTTGACCCTGATAAATTCAGCGTGATTACGCGGGGCGGAGATATAACCCATGTGATACGCGGCATTGCAGCCGCCCGTAAAGCAGGATTAACTCCCATCAAAATAAACTGCGTTATTGACAGCACATCCGAAGAACCCGATGCGCTTGGTGTGCGCACTTTTTGTGAAAACATGGGATTAGAGGTTCGTTTTATACACAGAATGAGCCTGCACAAAGGAACCTTCAGCGTGGTACAGGGTGGAAGTGGCGGTGATTGCGTCAACTGCAACAGGCTGCGTCTCACAGCTAACGGCAAGATAAAACCCTGTCTGTTCAACGACCTTGAATTTGATGTAAGAATACTGGGTGCTGCAGAGGCCATAAGACAGGCAATTCAACATAAGCCCGAATGCGGTACCATCAATAATAATGGTGCATTTTATAATATTGGCGGATAATTTTTTACCAAATAAAAATTGTGATGGCAGAAAAAAAATTCTCACATACCGATAACAAAGGCAAAGCAAATATGGTGGATGTCGGCGATAAACCTCCGCAAAAAAGAATTGCCACAGCCAGCGGTTTTATTATGCTTGCATCAGATACCGTAAAGCTTATCCGCGATAATGAAATAAAAAAAGGAGATGTACTTACCGTGGCAGAAATTGCCGGAATACAGGCTGCAAAGCAAACGTCGTCGCTCATTCCACTCTGTCATAATCTGTTGCTTACGAAAGTTGAAGTAAGCTGCCAACTTGAAAAATCAGGAGTAAGAGCGGAAAGCAGCGTACAATGCATTGGACAGACCGGTGTTGAAATGGAGGCACTCACAGCGGTATCTGTGGCGCTTCTCACCATCTATGATATGTGTAAAGCCGTGGATAAAAAAATGGTACTATCAGAAATTACGCTGAAAAGTAAAACAAAAACAGCTATCAGATAATTGCAATGAAAATCATAAAAAAAATATTGTTCTGGCTATTGGTACTGATTGTATTGATAAACCTTACAATTGTTTTAAGCGGTAATTCATACGTATACAAAACGCTCTATTATCAGTACGCAGACATTGACGATTATACTATTTTCGAAAACCGGACTGTCGCGGCCGGCACCTATATTCCTATTCCGGAAGCATCGTCGTATAACAAGACCAGCCCTTCACAAGAATTGAAAAATTATCTTCTTGAGACACAAACAACGGCCTTTCTTGTATTAAAAAATGATTCCGTTTACTACGAAGAATATTGGGATGGATACGATAAAGATGCTGTTTCAAATTCATTTTCTGTGTCTAAAAGCATTGTCAGTATTCTAATCGGAATAGCCATTGATGAGGGCAATATAAAAAGTGTTGACCAAAAAGTTTCAGATTTTATTCCTGAATACACAAATGGTCTGAATGCTCAATTAACCATCAGGCATTTGCTTACCATGAGCGCTGGATTTGACTGGGATGAAAGTTATAACAGCCTGTTTTCACCGACAACAAAGGCTTACTATGGAAGTGACCTGAAAAAAATAATGTTTGATTTGAAAGTTATTGAAACACCCGGAATTAATTTTCATTATCAAAGCTGCAATCAACTGGTTCTTGCATATATTATAGAAAAAACCTGCGGTAAAACCTTGAGTGAATATGCATCTGAAAAATTATGGAAACCGCTGGGTGCACGGCATGAGGCATTATGGAGTCTTGATCATAAAAATGGGTTTGAAAAAGCCTATTGCTGCTTCAATTCCAACGCCCGCGATTTTTCCCGCATTGGAACGCTCATTCTGCATAACGGAATGTTCAATGGTAAAAGAATCGTGTCCGAAGAATATCTGAAACAATCGAAAACACCGTCTAACCTGATTGATGAAGATGGAGAACATGCGCATTATTATGGTTATTCCTGGTGGCTCACGCATATCGGTTCGCAAGATGTAATTTATGCTCAGGGGATAAGTGGACAATTTATTATTGTAATACCAGAAAGTAATACGGTTATTGTTCGACTCGGAAAAATGAATATGCCAAAAGATGGGATTTCAGCAGCGGAGTATCTGGCGCAAGCAACAACAGAAGAATTCTAAAACTCATTCAATGATAATTAAAATCGAATCAGTAAATATTTCAGAACAAAAAGGCACCGTTAAAAAGCCTGTAGATAAAATCACCATTAATGCAATGGGTGTGGCTCATGACGCTCATGCGGGCGATTGGCACAGACAAGTAAGCATGCTTGCCTGCGAAAGTGTTGAAAAATTCAGCAAACAGGCCGGGCGCGAAATTGGCTTTGGCGAGTTTGCCGAAAACTTAACCGTTCGCGGTATGAACCTTGTAGAAACCGCGCCATTAGACATTTTTAAGTTTAATGAAGTAGTACTCGAAGTTACTCAAATCGGTAAAAAATGCCATGGAGATAATTGCGCCATTTTTAGAGAAGTGGGTAATTGCGTAATGCCAAAAGAAGGAATATTTTGCCGTGTTATAAATGGTGGCGAACTGAAAGCGGGCGATACCGGGCAGTACGAACCAAAAGTATTTAAGATACATGTTATCACTTTGAGTGACCGCGCTTACAAGGGTGTTTATGAAGACCGCAGCGGGCCTGCAATAGAAACAAAAGCAGGACAATATTTTGTTGATAGAAAAAGAAATGCAGAAGTAAAACGCACGGTGATACCAGACAATGCTGAAACCCTTCGCAATCTTTTGCATGAGCTAATCCCTGTTACAGATTTTATTTTCACAACCGGAGGCACCGGAATTGCAGAACGCGACATTACTCCGGAAACAGTAAAACCCTTCCTCACAAAAGAAATTCCGGGCATTATGGAAATGATCCGTGTAAAATACGGCAGCCTTAAATCAAATGCATTGCTGAGCCGTGGTGTGGCAGGACTTGCTGGCGATACATTTATCTTTACCCTCCCCGGAAGCCTAAAAGCTGTTGATGAATACCTTGGTGAGATACTACCTATGCTTGAACATATGGTTTACATGAAAGCCGGACTGGACACGCACTAAGAATAGTCCAAAGCACTGCTATTGCGCAAGGTCATGAAATCTTACAATAGAGTTTCACGACCGGCATCTTTGCTTTTCCCCGTGATAAAAATCAGGTGTGAACGATTTTACTTGACACAGGTCTCCCGTTGTGCTACCTTTGTGTATAATTATTCTTAATAACATTTTTTAAGCAATGATTTTCAGTAACTTAAATATAACACACACGAGATTGTATCTGAAGATTAAAAACAAAATCTCAGGCAAAAAAGAAACAAAAATATGTGCCGAATTAAAGATATCGGCGGGAAATGCAGCCAACCCTGATTTTCGTAAATCTCCCAATCTTTATCCCAATCCATTTACTGGCTATATCGACCAATTGCTGCATCTTCCCGCCGGTTTTCATGTTTCGCCGCTTGTAGTATTGAATAATAAATCTTGTTTTATCTGCTAAATATCCCTCTTTTTTTGGTTTGGTTTGAATCCTGGTTTCCCCCGACCCTGAACGTGAAAACGTTCAGGGTTTTTTAGTTACTTTTGGATTCTAAAACAACACACATGGCCGCCGGAATAACACACGAAAAAGCAGTTGAATTATTACACCAGTATGTAAAGAAAGAAGGCATGATTAACCACAGCCTTGCATCAGAAGCTGTGTTGGGCGCATTAGCCCGGCATTTGGGCCGGGACGAAGAATTATGGTCTATTGCCGGTCTGCTTCATGATATAGATGTAGAGATAACCAATGCCGAACCGACCAAACACGGACTTGAGGCCGTAGCTATTCTTGAACAGAACGGTGTGCATAAGGATATTGTTGATGCGATAAAAATGCACAATGAAATGGCTACAGGACAGCCTCGTACAACGGAGTTTCAGCATGCGCTTGCTGCCGGAGAGACCATCACCGGGCTTATTGTGGCCACTACGCTTGTGTATCCCGATAAAAAAATTGCTTCCATAAAAACAAAATCGGTGACCAAGCGGATGAAAGAGAAAGCTTTTGCTGCCTCCGTAAACCGTGATACCATTATGGAATGCGAACAGCTGGGAATACCTGTTGAAAAGTTCGCAGAAATAGCTATCGCGGCAATGACGGTTATTGCTGCGGAAATTGGATTATAAAAAATTCTCTTCAAAATAAAGTTTCAAACATGGAATTCATCTTAAGACCGGCAACAAAAGAAGACCTGCCTGAAGTACTAAAGCTCATACAGGAACTGGCGCTGTATGAACGCGCGCCCCAGGAAGTAACCGTAACACTGAATGAGCTTGCGGAAGATGGGTTTGGAGAACGGCCGCTGTATGAAATAATTCTGGCCCTGAGTGGAACAGAACTGTTGGGCATGTCATTTTACTTCATCTCCTACTCCACCTGGAAAGGAAAATGCATTTACCTTGAAGACATCATTGTTAAAGAAAAATACCGGGGCAATAATATCGGCAAAACCCTTTTTGATGCCGTTGTGATGAAAGCCAAAGAATTTGGCGCAAAGAGGCTGCAATGGCAGGTTTTGAACTGGAATGAGCCGGCCATAGGTTTTTATAAAAAATATAATGCAAGCATGGATGAAACCTGGCTCAACGGCAAACTTACCGAGAAACAGATTCAGGAATTTATCCCGGCATGAGGTACTGAAAAATAATCAGAGCAGGCAATTCCCCATAACAGTGCAACAATATAAACCACCAACGGTGAAAAATATTTTCAGCATTAACAGTCAAACCTATTGATTTGGATTATTTTTACAGTATAAAGTATACGTATGTTAAAGAAAATATTGGGCAAATTGTCCTTCATCTACAAAAATTATTACATCGTAGTTACTGTGGTATTCGCGGTATGGATGTTATTTTTTGATAATAATAATCTGATTGCCCGAATGAAATATCGTCGGCAACTCGGTGATTTGGTGGAACAGAAACAATACCTGCAAAAGGAAATTGACCGGAATAAAGCGCTTACGATTGAACTCACCTCAAATGTTCAAAATCTTGAGAAATATGCCCGCGAAACCTACCTTATGAAAAAGAAGAACGAAACCATTTACCTTATCATCCGGGATTCCACAGAAAAAAAATAGCCGTATTTCGCCTATCTCTGGCGAATCTTCCAGGCGTGTACTACCTTCTTTGTGAGAAAATATTCTTCATCAAAATAGCTGCTGATATCATACACCTGTGTTTCTGCCACCATCAGGGCAAGCTCATCGGTAAGATCACCCCCTTTAAGATATAACAACCCATTCGGTATTGAGTTCTTGTCTGTTTTTGCAAACATGTTTTTTATGATAGCGTAGATTTCAGGTAAGGCAGTAACAGCGCGACTTACGACAAAATCAAACCGGCCTGTCATTTCTTCGGCGCGCAGTTTCACAGCTTTTACATTCTTGAGTCCGGCTTCTTTTGCAATTTCTTCGGTCACTTTTATTTTTTTTCCGACACTGTCAACCAACGTAAACTGAACATCGGGAAACATGATGGCAAGCGGTATTCCGGGAAAACCTCCGCCCGTGCCAACATCCATGACCGTTGTGCCATTGTTAAAACTCACCACTTTGGCAATAGCCAGCGAATGCAGCACGTGGTGCGTGAAAAGGTTATCAATATCCTTCCTCGAAATGACGTTGATACGGGCATTCCAGAGTTTGTAAAGTTCATCAAGCATACCAAACTGCTGCTTTTGCTGTTCGCTAATTTCCGGAAAGTACTTTAAGATTGGTTGCATAGTTTTGTGCGATTTTCCCCATCATTAAGGGTTTCCAAATTTATAAACATTTTTTTGTGCAAAAGACAAAATAATGAACCGGTATAATAATAAGGGTTTCATTACTTTTGATATGAATAATCCCATGAAAACAACCCGCGGCATATTTTTACTGGCAGTGTTGCTTGGAATCGCGTTGCGCGGTACTGCGCAAACGATGTCTGTGGAGGATTACATTGCTAAATACAAACCGCTGGCGATTGCTGAAATGTATGCAGGTCATATCCCTGCAAGTATTACGCTGGCACAGGGAATTCTGGAATCAGGCAACGGAAACAGTGTGCTGACAAAAAATACAAACAATCATTTCGGCATTAAGTGCAAACCCGAATGGACAGGAGGCAGGTATTACTACGATGACGATGCCAAAGGTGAGTGTTTCAGGGTATATCCAACGGATACCGCATCATACAAGGACCATACGGTTTTTCTGACGACACGCGACCGCTACGCGTTTCTGTTCAAGCTAGATATCACAGATTACAAAGCATGGGCAAAAGGTCTGAAAGATGCAGGTTATGCCACGAAATCAGATTACGCGGAACTGATCATAGGCATTATTGAAAGAAACAACCTTGCGCAGCTTGACCTCGCCGGTCAGTACCCACGCGACACATCTTCCAATGTTAACAATGTACCTAAAATAAAACATAAAGGAGATATCGCATCAGGCAAACATAAAAACACCGAGGATTTCAAAGAAGTTCCTATTCAGAAAGGCGCACGGATAATTTCTGAAAACAACGGGGTGAAATTAGTAAAGGCAAAAAGAAATGACAATTTTGTAAGGATTGCATCCGATATAGACTTGCTTCCTGCCGATGTGGCACGATTCAATGATGTTAACCCGAATTACAAACTTACCGAAGGCGAGCGTATTTATATTGAACGCAAGAAAAATCAGGGAAATATCGGTGCACATATCGTGAAAAAAAATGAAACAATGTTTCAGATTTCTCAGGAATATGCCGTTCGCCTGCGAAGTCTTTACAGGCTGAACCATATGAAATACGGTACTCAGGCAAAAGAAGGACAAAAGCTGTTACTTCAAAAAACGGCGCAGCATTAGTAAAAAAAAAGCTGCCCTTTTACAGGCAGCCTCTTTCCTCACAGAACCATAAACCAGGAACCTACCGATTATTTTGACTCCAGCCTGAAATTAATAGCCATTGAAAGCATTACTTTTACAGCCACACCATTCTGACGGCCCGGGCTCCAGTCAGGCATATTTTTAATTACACGCAATGCTTCTTCGTCACAGCCGCCGCCAATACCGCGTATTACCTTAAGATCAGTGATTTTGCCATTTTCATTCACCACAAAATTAAGATATACCGGGCCCTGTATTCCCATCTCACGTGCGATTTTCGGGTATGAAATATTATTCGAAAGAAATTTCACACGTTCCTCGTCACCACCCGGAAACTTAGGCATTTCTTCCACCCAGATGAACGGTTTATCATCGCCTTTTGGTTTCTCAATTACAGGTTTGTCTACATCCTCTCCACCTCCAATATCTATTATTGACGAGGTGTCAAGCGGACTGTCGTTTTTTACTTTATCCTGATCACCCATCATATCGCCTTTTACTTCGTTGGTATCAACGACAACGACCGGTGCAACAAAGGCAGGAACATTCGGCTTGGGAAGTTGAGTATTTTTAGGAAGAACCGGGGGTTTAATCTCCGGAGGCGTTTCAATAATCACACCCGATTCGATGGTGGGTTTGGTATACACAATAGCGTTTACCAAACGCGCCAATATCGGAGCCGAAACCGCAGCAAGAAAAAGTAATACCGCAATAGAAACAGCTTTAATCAAATTTCTACTGTAAACACGTCGGAGTGCATAGGCACCATACTCTTTGTTACGGTTCTCAAAAATGATGTCGTCGAGGTTCACTGCAATTGCTTTCATGGCTTTGAGTTTTTCTGGTTTGCATTTTTTGGTTGGTTGATACAATAGTATAACCGCACCTACCGGAATCAAAGCGAGCAGCAGCGAATGGAACGAATCAATCAGTTAATGGCAGGAAAAGGGAAGGTAAGGGAAATTTTTTTTCCTTGCTGTGAATTGAAATATTACAAAAACGGCGTTAGATTGTTTTGGTAGCGATGCAAAAATAATCGAAGCAGGAAGCTGTCATTTCCTTTACAAAGAAATCGGAAGTGGTCACGTCGTTAACAAGACCGGCACTTTCATTATAAATTTTATTGCGGTTCATGCGATTGGCAATGTCATACGGAATTTGCAGCAGGAATCGTGGCAGCCAGTATTGCATTCTGAAAATATCAAACCGGGTGAACTTACGTATCGACCGTCTGTTTTCTTCATGATATGCCATCACTTTTTCATTTCCATAAACACCTTTAATATCCGCTTCGCTGAAACAGTCATGAATCAGTTTTGTAAATTGCACAGGTGTGTATTCCCGGATGTGCCAGGGATTGCGTGTAAGCGACATTGTTTTGTTGGGTGTAGTAAGGATAAGCTTCCCGCCGGGTTTCAGAACACGATTAATCTCGCTCAGGAAAAGTACGTCATTTTTGATGTGTTCGATTACCTGAAATGTGACTACAAAATCGAAATAATTATCTTCAAAACCTGCAAGCGGCGGTATCACAGCCTGACGAAAAATGACCTTCCCGCTTTCATCTTCAATGGGTGTCGGGTGCTTATCCAGCGCGTAGTACTTCTGAGCTTTAGGCGATAATATCCGGATACCATAGCCTTCGCCGCTGCCGATTTCGAGCACAGTTCCGTGTATCAGTTTTTCAGCTTCGTTGTAAGCAATAAGATGACGGTGGTGAATCACATTATCTGAAAGTTCCTGCCCGGAGTTACGTTCTGCTGTCTGGATCTTCATAATTCATTTACAAGTTTCAGGTTCAATTCGTTTTTTACTTCGCACCTTGCTGATTGAGGAATAGAAGCCAGTTCATATCCTTGCTCATTACAGAAGCTAAGGACCCGCGGCAGACAAGCCGACATATTCCCGAATGCTTTTATACTGTCGTGAAATACAATGATAGCGCCCGGTTCCAGGTTATTCACTACATTATTAAAACACATCTCCGGTGAAACATCCGGATCATAATCACCACTAAGGATGGTCCAGAAAATGAGTTTAAAATTCTTCCCGAGCAGTCGTCCCTGCAGTTTTGTAATCCGACCGTAGGGAGGTCTGAAAAGGTCGGACGTGACCGCATTTCTGCAACGGGCAACATTCTCCAGATAATCATCGCAGGAAGTTTTCCATCCTTTCAGATGATTGTAGGTATGATTTCCCACGCTGTGGCCCTGAGCGATGATCTCCTTATACAGTTCCGGATGCTTTGACACATTTTCGCCTACGCAAAAGAATGTTGCTTTGGCCTTGAATTTCGCGAGCGTTTCAAGCACAAAAGGTGTTGCTTCAGGTACCGGTCCATCGTCGAATGTGAGATACACTTTTTTATCAACGCAAGGCATTGTCCATACCGCTCCCGAATGGTAGAGCTTTTTGATAAGGAAAGGTGTTCTTGCGAAATGCATCATTAATACGCGTTAATTTAAATTAATTGTCGTTACAATTACATTTTATAATTATTGGCGATGGAAACCGCCCTGTTGTATAATTCAGTTTGCTTGTTTGCCGCGGTTATTGCGATAATGCGTTTCAGCATTTCGAATGATTCTTTTTTATCACCCTCAAGATAAGCGGCATTGCCTCCTGTAAATTGTGAGTAGTAAATCAGTTCTTGCTCGCTGTATGTAATAAGTCTGTCGAGTATGGCATTCGCCCTGGCTGTTTCGCCACCTTTATAAAACACGTCGGCAAGAGGATACACCATTGCATTGTAAGGAACACAATTGTCGGGCATGACTTCCGTACATTTTGCTGCCACTTTTACGGCTTCCTTTATCTTGCCTTCATATACGAGTGTATAAGCCAGACGACAGAAAATATTCCTGAGGTTCGTGCACATGCGCATGTTCGTTTCATCAAGGTAAACATTTGGATTGGCCATGTTGCCCCACTTGAATTTGTTCATCACATTATCGTACATAACCTGCGTATTCACCCTTCCGATTTGACCATCAATACTATTGCATTTATAGGGTACGAGGCGGTACGCCAAACCATCGAGTTCCAGGTATTCATCCAGTCCGAGATAAGCATCGTCGCCGGTTGTAATAGCAAAGTACACGGGTCTGTTCCATTTGAAATGAGCCAGCAGGTCAAGCACCATCAGTTCGCTTTTATCGACGCCTGAAGCGCGAATGGTCCAGTTAAGCGATGCTCCGAGTGAATCTGCAAATTGGGGTGGCACCGTACCGTTTTTCACAACATGTGCTTTATCAATAGGAATAGAAAAGTTTGCGGTGGGAAAATAGTTCAAGCGTTCGCGCTGTGTTTCGAGCATGGCGCGTGGGTCGTCGCTTGTTGCGAACTGCACTAATTGTTCAAGATCCACCCATGCATTTTGAGGTACCAGGGTAGTATCTTCATAAATAAACGTGTATTCTCTTTTACTGCCGGCATATTTTTCGCGCGGAAGTGAAAAAGGCAATGGTTCTGAGTTGTATGCTTTTTTGCGTGCCTGATTTATGTACCAGTCGGTATTCAGCAGGCTGAGATTGATTACTCTTACATCGGTTCGTGTACCTTCAACTTCCTGTACATTCCATAAGGGAAACGTATCATTATCGCCCAAGGTAAAAATGATGGCATTGGGGGCGCATGAATTCAGGTAATCGGTAGCAATATCGCGCATGGTAGTTCTTCCAGAACGGTCGTGGTCATCCCATCCATCCTTCGCCATAATTACCGGAACCAGCAGCAGGCACAGCACTGTAGCTATACCGGCAGACAGCATTGGCTTCAATAATCGCTTAAGCAGACTGTACAGACCAAGTACACCCAGGCCAATCCAGATTGCATAGGCATAAAACGAAGCGGCATAGGCATAATCACGTTCGCGAGGCTGATAGGGAACGGGGTTCAAATATACATTGATAGCAATACCGGTAAAAAGAAACAATAGCATGACTATCATAAATCCTTTATAATGCTTGTTAAGCTGAAAAATAAACCCACCCAAACCGAGTATCAGCGGAAGCAAATAAAATTTATTTGTTCCTTTATTCTTCGCCATCGGCTCCGGCAAATTTTCCTGCGGACCGAGCCTCATACTATCAAGCCAGTTAATACCACTGATCCAATTCCCATTAATAATACCGCCGTGTCCCTGATTATCGTTCTGTTTCCCGGCAAAATTCCACATGAAATACCTGAAATACATGTGACCGAGCTGGTAGGCAAAAAAGTAACGGAGATTTTCAATAAATGTAGGTTTGTAAATAGTCTGAGTTTTTCCGTTGGCGCCTGTAACAGTAATAGGCGTTCCTTCAATCTGCCCCCAGCTCTGGTAGCCTCGCGGGTGAAGGGTTTGCGAATTACTCCACATACGCGGGAAAATGGTGCAGAAGCGCGAATCATAATTGGCAATGGTATTTTTACGGTCGTCGATTATGACATATTTCCCGGATTTCAGATCTTTGCTGTAAACCGGATTTCCGTCGAGATACGGTTGCTTGCTGTCGAGGGGCGCATTAAAATACTGACCGTAAAACAGAGGCCAGTCGCCGTATTGCTCACGATTAAGGTAAGAAAGCAAGCTGATGGCATCTTTGGGTGTGTTCTCATTGATGGGTGTATCGGCATTGGAGCGAATCACCAACATCAGGAAAGACGAATAGCCAATGAGAATAAACATCAGGCTCAGGATTCCGGTGCGAAGCAAAATGTATTTTGAACGCGCCAAAATCACAACAGCTACAATGCCTCCACTTACCAACAAGCGAACAAAAAAATCGCCGATTGATGAACTTGAAAACAGAACCAATAAAAGTAAAATGCCGGTTGATGCGAGTGAGGTAACAGCATAAGCACGGCTATTTTTGTAGGTGTACATCAACCCGGAGACCAACAATACAACCACAAGAACAGTAAACAGCAGTGTTCCCGAATTGAAAGGCAGACCGACACCATTTACAGCAACCAATTCGGCTTTTGCAAACAGCGATACTACCTGTGGAATGATACCATACATAACCGCCGCCAGCAGCACAACGGAAACAACAAAAGTGAATAAAATGCCTTTGGCAGAGGGTTCAGATTTCCGAAAATAATATACAAAGCAAATGGCAGGAATAGCAAGCAGATTAAGCAGGTGAACGCCCACAGAAAGGCCCATCAGGAAGGCAATAAATACAATCCAACGGTATGAGTACGGATCATCAGCATCTTCGTCCCATTTGAGCATTGCCCAAAGTACTATCGCAGTGAAAAAAGATGAGGTTGCATACACTTCACCCTCAACTGCGGAGAACCAGAATGAATCAGAAAAAGTGTAAGCAAGTGCACCCACAATTCCGCTGCCGATAATCGCAAGGCTCTGACCCAGACTCAACTCATCGGCTTTGATAATAATCTTTTTTGCAAGGGCGGTGATGGTCCAGAAAAGAAACAAAATGGTGGCGCCGCTGGCCAATGCAGACATGGTATTGACCATTCGCCCGACGAGCATTACATTATCGCCGGCAAATAATGAGAAAAACCTGCCCAGAAGTTGGAAAAAAGGTGCCCCGGGAGGATGTCCAACCTGCAATTTATAGGCAGTAGCGATATACTCGCCGCAATCCCAGTAACTGGCCGTAGGCTCAGAAGTGATGATATAAACGGCCGAGGCAATAATAAAAATGAGCCAACCGAATGTGTTATTTAGCAGTTTGTATTGTTTCATAAACGCCATTTTACGTGCGAAGGTATAAAAATAATGTGTAAATGTTGTATTGACCTGTTGGCGGCAGACAATGCCTCAAGAAATGCCGTTTCCTATTTTAAGGAAGACAGCCATATAGAAGAAAGTCTTTCAGAACTATTTTTTATTCAGTGCAGCGTTGAGAACCATCTCAAGATTTTCGCTCGGCATTGGTGCCGGGCATTTGTAAAAGGTTCCGTCTTTATTTATAATGGCAAAGTAAGGAAGCGTTTGCACACCATAACTCTCAAGCAAATCATAATCGTTGTTGAGGTGCACCATATTCCATTCGTATTTGTTATCCTTCACAAAATAAAATAATTTCATGAATTCCCTGTCGCAGCAAATGCTCACGAATACAACCTTATCACTGAATTTAGGATAAATACTTCGCATTACCTCCAGTTCTTCGAGGGCAGACGTATTCCATGTAGTAAAAAAATTCAGCAGCACAATTCTGCCTCTAAAATCTGCCAACTGAATCATTTTATCCTCATTGCTTTTCAGGTTGAATGAGGGTGCTGGGCTTCCCTGCGCCAGATGCGTAAATGTCCATAAAAGATTCGCTGCCGCATTACGATGACGTTCAAATTTACTTTGAACCGAAATTTGTTTCAGCACTTCCAGAATTGCAGACCGGTTAAACTGCGACATTCCCATAAATGAAGACAGACTTCGTAACAGCACGGCTTCCCGAAGAATTTCATTTCTTAAAAGCGTATCCTTTCCCATTGAATCGAGAACGGCAGCGAAACTTTTCTGCCGATTGAGCGGACGATCGAAAGTTGCATAGTTAACAGGACGTGTGAGATCGGCGAAATAGCTTTCAAAATACTGATTAAAAAATGTCATGTATTCAATGTTATCGTACTGTACCGGTTTTCCGAAAACGTACCGCATCATCAGTGTTTCATTGTCAGTGCGGTGTGTGAGCAGTTCCAATGTTGCCAGTCGGTATGTAAGATAATCGGAAAAATATTCATTTTTAACAAGTGCAAAAGTATCTTTCATGCTTACCGCGAAACTATCTACTTTGGTCTGTACTGCCCGAGAATTAAGAATCGTCATGTTTTTACGCAGAAAAAGATTGTACTGAATATTCAATTTATGAATTGAATTATTTAGCTCACTACTGCCGGCATTCAGTATTTCAGGAGTAAAATTCAATGGATCCAGGTTATGATTTACCATATCGGTTTTATCATTGAAGACCAGATTATTGATTTTTAGTTCCAGTGTTTTTCCGGGTTCCAGATAGAGTTCACCTGCGTAATAGTCAATGTAGAGCGTAGCAATAACCGTATTTGAAATTTTTGCATGAAGTTCAAATAAGCCGTTGCTGTCAATAACCGCAGTTGCAACAAGCTGCTCGCGCATAGATATAAGGTCGGAGTAGGTCTTCAGCCTCACTACCTTGCCTTCGCCGCCTTTCGCGATACCTTTAACGGTGACATTTTGCGAGTATACCAAGCAAGGCATCAGCAACAACAGCAGCAGTGATAGGTTTTTTATTTTTATCGCGGACATCCGGTGTGTTTTATAAGTAACGAAAGCATCGTCATATTATTTCGTATGGGGAATGCGTATCTTATCGGGGACAAAGGTGGTAACATCTCCCTTATTTCTCCAGATGTCTCTGACTATTGAAGAGCTGATGGCTGAAAGTTCAGGTGTGGTAAGCATAAAAACGGTTTCGATGTGGTTGTATAATTGCTTGTTCACCTGCCCTATGGCACGCTCGAATTCAAAATCGGCCGAAGTACGCAAGCCGCGAATGATATAATTTGCATCTACTCTTCGGCAGAAATCAACCGTAAGACCATTATAAATGGCAGGCTCAATGGCGCTGATTCCTGCAAAAACTTCTTCAATCCATTGTAAGCGCTGACTAATGGTGAAAGTGTATTTTTTTTCCGCATTGTTGCCGATGGCCACATAGATATGGTCAAAGAGCGGTAATGCACGCAGAATAATGTCTTCGTGCCCGCGTGTAACGGGGTCGAAAGAGCCGGGGAAAACAGCGATTCTTTTCATAGACTTGAATTTGTACAAAACCGAGGTTCAGTACAAATATATACAAAGATGGGGAACTGAGCTATGAGATATCCGTTTTGAACCACAGATTATGGGTGCGTATCCGGCAGTGGCAGGCAAGAACGCAAATGCCTGTAAAAATAGGGAATAAAGATAAGGAATTGGCTTGTCACTGCAAGAGTCAATGCATCCGAATGCTGAAACGCCTTATTCCTTAATCATCGTAAGGAGCATTTTAAATCGCACCGGTGCATTAACGGCATGCCGAATTCCGGCGGGCATGATGATGGCTTCGCCCGCTTTCACCATGTTTGATTTTCCATCAATAATAATTTCTGCTTCGCCCTCGATTACTTGTACCATTGCATCAAAGGGTGCCGTGTGTTCGCTGAGGCGCTGCTCACGGTCAAAAGCAAACAGTGTAATATTTCCGGTTTTTTTATCAATGACGCGTTTGCTTACGATACCATTTTCCGAATAATCAGCCAGTTCTGCGAAAGCAAGAACATGACCCTTTTCAAAAATATTTTCCATGCTGTGTTTGATTAAAAAAGTGACTAAAATGCCTACAGTTTAAAAAAAGTGACTAAAGTTTGAAGTGCCTATTTTCAAATTGCTGAATTGAAACTCCAAACTTCAGGCACTTCAAACTTAATAATTAATTAGTTCATGAACTTCACCAGATCTTCGTCGGCAGTACTAATCTTGCCAAGTCCGAAGGTATCAATCAGAACCTTTGCAATATTGGGTGAAAGGAACCCCGGGAGTGTCGGTCCAAGATGAATATTCTTCACACCCAGATGCAGCAGTGCCAGCAGAACGAGAACGGCTTTCTGCTCATACCAAGCCACGTTGTATACTATTGGCAGGTCATTGATATCATTGAGCTGAAAAACTTCTTTGAGTTTAAGTGCAATAAGGGCAAGTGAATAGGAATCGTTGCACTGACCGGCATCGAGCACGCGCGGAATACCGTTGATATCGCCCAATGGCAGTTTGTTGTAACGATACTTTGCACAACCTGCCGTGAGAATTACCGTGTCTTTAGGAAGTTTTTCGGCAAATTCGGTATAATAATTACGGTCTTTCATACGACCATCGCAACCTGCCATTACGATAAACTTCCTGATGGCACCCGTTTTCACGGCATCCACTACTTTGTCGGCAAGCGCAAAAACCTGTGCATGTGCAAAACCGCCAATAATCTCACCTGTTTCAATTTCAACAGGTGCAGCGCAGGTTTTAGCCTGTTCAATAATGGCAGAAAAATCTTTTGCATGACCACTTGTTCTGTCGGGGACATGTTTGAAATTATCAAAACCAACGATGCCTGTTGTGTATACGCGCTCTTTATAAGTAGCATTTACAGGGGGCGGAACAAGGCAGTTTGAAGTGAACAGAATGGGTCCGTTGAATGATTCAAATTCTTCTTTTTGTTTCCACCATGCATTGCCGTAGTTTCCTACAAAATGAGTGTATTTTTTGAATGCAGGATAATAATTTGCAGGAAGCATTTCGCTGTGTGTATAAACATCAACACCTGTACCATCGGTTTGTTTGAGCAGGTCTTCCATATCGCGCAGGTCGTGACCGCTGATGAGGATTGCTGGGTTTTTACGAACGCCGATATTTACCTTCGTAATTTCAGGATTTCCGTAAGTAGTTGTGTTTGCTTTGTCGAGCAGGGCCATTACATCCACACCAATTTTTCCGCATTCCATTACAAGCGCGACCAGAGCATCGGCAGACAGTGTATCGTCTGCAGTTGCAGCCATGCCGCGCATCATGAATTCATAAATGCCGGAATCTTCGTAGCCCAGATTGCGAGCATGTTCCGCGTAAGCGGCAACGCCTTTAATCCCGTAAATAAGCAATTCGCGCAATGAGCGCACGTCTTCATTTTCAGTTGCAAGAACGCCAACAGTGGCTGCTTTTGCTTCAAATTCAGCAGGTGTTCCAGTCCAGCGCACCGACTCATGCATGGTGGAAACATCGGGGCGAACTCCTTTGAGTTCTAATTTCTTTAATAAAGAATCTCTTAAAACGATTCCTTTTTCTACTTTTTCAACAAAGCGGCTTTTGTCGAAATTGGCATTCGTAATGGTCATAAAAAGACAATCCGTCACATGCCTGTCGGCTTCATTGTCTTCAATTCCCTGTTTGCGTGCCAGATTGGCAACAATTGAAATTCCTTTCAATGTGAACATCATAAGGTCCATCATATTGGCAACCTCATCTGATTTTCCGCATACTCCTTTAATTGTGCAACCGCTTCCTTTGGCCGTTTCCTGGCACTGATAACAGAACATACTCATAAGTAAATCTCCTTTTAATGGTTTTTCGGGTTATTAAAACTGTTTTGTTTTATAAAATTGAAATATTTCATTTCTGATTTGATATTACTCTTGTTTTATGGATGCACCCTTCGACAGGCTAAGGATGCATAGTGTCGCTCTGATTACATCCAGGTTTCTTCAAGGATGGTGCCCCGGATGCTCACCACAATAACTTTAACAGGGACTTTGCGTGTAGCTTTTGCAGAGGCCGCGCGCGCCATTTGCAGCAAACCGCCGCAGCATGGTACTTCCATAATCATCACCGTAAGGGTATTGATTTTTGCGTTATCCATGAGTGCCGTGAGCTTCTCGATATAAACATCACCATACGAATCAAGCTTGGGGCAAGCAATGGCAAGGCTTTTTCCTTTGAGATAATCCTGATGAAAATTTCCCAGGGTAAATGCCACACAGTCGGCGGCAAGCACTACATCGGCATTTTGAAAATAGGACGCCGACGGGCTGACCAGGAATAACTGAACCGGCCATTGACGCAATTCAGAAGCGACAGAACCCGATGCGCTGTTTTTATCAACGGCTGTTGTTTCGCGTAAATCCATTGCCATGGAGCCGGGGCAGCCTGCATGGTGCTGGTGCTGATGTGATTTTTCCATTTTCTGATTTTTTGAATTAAGAAAATCGAGGTTTATGCTGATGTTATGCATTTTCAAATACTCCAGTCCCTGAGTAAGGAATTCGCCCTGCCCCTGCTCGTTCAAATGTTTCAGGTGTGCCACGATGGTGTTCTCACCATTTTTTGAAATGCGCTCCATCACCATCTTTTCATCGTAAGGTTCCGCATCGCGTTCTTCCAGTACAATGGCGCCTTCGGGACATTCACCAATACAGGCACCGAGTCCATCACAAAAAAGTTCGCTGATAAGACGGGCTTTACCATCAATCATTTGCAGTGCACCTTCGTGGCATCCGGTAACGCATTGACCACATCCGGTGCATTTTTCTTCATCAATTTTAATTACGGTACGTTTCATTGCTCTATCGTTTTTTTGATTGGGTTGTTATACTATTGACCGTTGTTTCACCAGGTCAGATATTTTTTTATTCTCGAAATAATTTCTGAACTCACGGTTGATGGTGTCGTTCAAACCTCCGTAAATGCAGGTTTCAAAAGGACAAACGCCCGATTCAATACCACAGGTATTATCAGTGTATTTCCCGTCGAACAGCTCGTACACCGCCATCAGCGTGATGCTTTCTGAGGGTCTGCCGAGCACAAATCCACCTCCGGGACCGCGCACCGATGACAGAAAGTAATTCTTTACCAAAATCTGCAGCACTTTGGCCACATGGTTTTTTGAAGAATGCAATTTTTCGGCTATAAGCTCTGAATTCAACCGCTCATCGGCCGAAGCAATCAACACCATACTATGGATGGCTATTGATGCTGCTTCTGATATGTTGAATCCTTTTGTCATTTCTATTACAGCATTTCGGTATTTGAATACGCAAATGTACAAATAATAAAATGAATCAAGCAAGAATTTTTTAAAATATTTTTTTGATTGCTGATTTTATGGAAGTTGCGATTAATAATAATTGATTATTTATAACTGAAATTTTAGAATTAATCAATTGATGGCGCAATTTATTCCTCGGAAGGTTTGATAATTATAAAACTAAATTTCACGCGAAGACGCAAAGGCGCAAAGAAAATTAATGAATTGTGGAGTTGTGGA